>DASUMP010000153.1:0-3016 GCA_036277635.1 Acidimicrobiia bacterium
GACGACCCCCGCAACCCCGCCACGATCGCCGACAACGTCGGCGACAACGTCGGCGACTGCGCGGGCATGGCCTCCGACCTGTTCGAGTCGTACGAGGTCACGCTCGTCGCTTCGATCATCCTCGGCGTCGCCGCGTTCGAAGCGGTGGGCGTGAACCCGGCGCTCGGGCTGGTGTTCCCGCTCGCGGCGCGCGCAGTGGGCGTGATCGCGTCGATTGTCGGCGTGTACGCAGTGCGGGCCAAGGAAGGCGAGACCAACGCGCTGAAGCCCATCAACCGCGGCTTCCTCACCGCGGGGATCATCACGGTGATCGGTGTGGGCGCAATCGGCTTGCTCTACGTCGGTGACCCGGAAGGCGCGTCGGTGTCGCAGGTCGGCCTCCGGTGCGTGCTCGCGGTGGTCGTTGGCCTGGTGCTGGCGCAGATCGTGAGTCGGCTCACCGAGTACTTCACCGGCACGCACTTCCGCCCGGTGCAGGAGATCGCGGAGTCGGCCCGTACCGGCCCCGCCACGACCGTGCTCTCGGGCACAGCGTCGGGACTCGAGTCGTCGGTCTACGCGATCATCGCGATCGCGATCGCGATCGGCGCGTCACTCGCGCTCGGCGCCGGCAACCTGCAGTTCTCGCTCTACCTGATCGCGCTGTGCGGCATGGGTATGCTCGCGACGACCGGCGTCGTCGTGTCCGAGGACACGTTCGGCCCGGTGGCCGACAACGCGGCCGGTATCGCCGAGATGTCGGGCGAGTTCGAGGGCGAGGCGCAACGCATCATGGTGAGCCTCGACGCGGTCGGCAACACCACGAAGGCGGTCACGAAGGGATTCGCGATCGGTTCCGCTGTCATCGCGGCTGTCGCGCTGTTCGCGAGCTTCATCGAGACGGCGGCCAACGAGGTGCTTCCGGCCTCGCTCGTCGACCAGTTGGTCAAGACACCGAGAGGCGTCTTCGACGTCATCGTGATCAACGTCGCCGATCCGAAGGTCTTCATCGGCTTGTTGATCGGTGGTGCGGTGCCGTTCCTCTTCTCGTCGCTTGCGATCCGTGCGGTCGGTCGTACTGCGGGAGTCGTGGTGCAGGAGGTCCGTCGCCAGTTCGCCGACGGCAAGATCATGAGCGGCGAGCGGCGCCCCGACTACGCGCCGGTGATCGACATCTGCACCGCCGCTTCGCTGCGCGAGCTCGCGACGCCCGCGCTGCTCGCGGTGCTGACGCCTGTGATCATCGGATTCGGCATCGGCTACCTCGCACTCGGTGCGTTCCTCGCCGCGGTGATCCTCGTCGGTCAGCTCATGGCGAACTACCTGTCGAACTCGGGTGGTGCGTGGGACAACGCGAAGAAGTACATCGAGGACGGCCACGAAGGTGGCAAGGGTTCGGATGCCCACAAGGCCGCCGTCATCGGCGACACCGTCGGCGACCCGTTCAAGGACACCGCCGGTCCCGCGCTGAACCCGCTCATCAAGGTGATGAACCTGGTCTCGCTGCTCATTCTCCCCGCGATCATCAGCCTCTCCGACGTCGACCCGGACAACCCGTTGGTCTCGACGCCGGAGCCCGCCGGGTACGCGATCGCCGGCGCCGCGCTCGTCGTGCTGATCGGCGCAGTGCTCTTCTCGAAGCGCTCCACCGGCTCGATCGGCGGCGACGCCCCCGCAGCCGCGCAGCCCGTCAACAGCTGACGCTCGAGCAGACCGACGACGGGGGAGTGACCCACGGGTCGCTCCCCCGTGTCGCGTCAGTCGTCGGGGTTGAGGAGCTCCTCGAGCTCTTCGGCTTCTTCTTCGGGGTCGACTGCGGCGGCTGCCGCGGCGGCGCCCTTGCGGTGGCGACGCCATTCGATGAGGGGTGGGAGCAGCGACAAGAAGATGACGACGCCGATGATGGGGAGCAGGTACTTGTCGATGTCTTCGCCGATGATCTCGCCGAGGGTGTAGCCGGCGAGGGTCACACCGACGCCCCAGATGAACCCGCCGATGAGGTTGTAGGAGAGGAACGTGCGGTAGCGCATCTCGCCGACGCCGGCGAGGACGGGCGCGAAGGTGCGCACGATCGGCACGAAGCGGGCGATCACGATCGTCTTCGGACCGTGGTGCTCGAAGAACGCCTTCGTGCGGTGCACGTACTCCTGCTTGAAGATGCGGGAGTCGGGGCGGCGGAACAACGTGGGACCGAGGCGCTTGCCGATGTTGTATCCGACCTGGTCGCCGATGACGGCGGCGGCGAAGCAGCCGAGGCAGATCACGACGATGTTGAAGTCGCCTTTCGAGGCGAGCACGCCGGCGGTGAACAACAACGAGTCGCCGGGGAGGAAGAAGCCGATCAGCAGCCCCGACTCGGCGAACACGATCAGGAACAGGCCGATCGTGGCGAACGCACCGAAGGTGTCGAGGAGCTTCTCGGGGTCGAGGCTCAGGGCGCTGAGCACGGGGAAGGGGTCGAGCACGGCGGGTCACCCTAGACGCCGGAACCCCGGTGTCCGGGCCCGCGGCTTGACACGACCCGCATTCTCGTGGCACCACGGAAAAAGGAGCACGCCCCGCCCGAGGGGTCGTGCCGGAACCGGTCACCCCTACGGTGGGGCGACCGCGGTGGGGATCCCTCGACCAGTTCGGAGCAGCGCGCCGTGCCCAAGACCCTCGTGATCGTCGAGTCCCCGGCGAAGGCGCGCACCATCGCGGGCTTCCTCGGCGACGGCGACGCGGAGTACCAGGTCGAGGCGAGCATCGGGCACATCCGCGACCTGCCGAAGAACGAGAAGGAGACGCCCGATCCGTACAAGCCGACGCACGGGCGGCTCGGCGGCATCGATCCCGATCACCACTTCGACGTGCGCTACATCGTGCCGCCGAGCAAGAAGAAGGTCGTCGCTGATCTGAAGCGGGCGCTGAAGGGCGCCGACGAGCTCATCCTCGCCACCGACGAAGACCGCGAGGGTGAAGCGATCGCGTGGCACATCGCCGAGGTGCTGCAGCCGAAGGTGCCGGTCAAGCGGATGGTGTTCCACGAGATCACGCC
>DASUMP010000154.1:0-5528 GCA_036277635.1 Acidimicrobiia bacterium
GCCACGTTCCCGAGCTCGACGAACGTCGACTGCCGGACCGGACCCACCCGCATCTACTGCGTGGTGCTGCGGGCCGGGCCCGCGTCCGAGCTCGCGGTCGCGGTCGCGACCTCGTGACGAGCCGCCACCGTTGAGGCGACCGCTCGTTCGCTCCTAAGGTGTGGGGGCTGGGAGGCGACATGACGCAGCAGGTGGTGGAGCGGCGGGCGGCGGCACGGACCGCAGTCGAGATTCCAGTGGTGTGCCAACGTGTGCACTCCCGAGGCGCCGACTCGGCGTGGACCGGAGCGACCGAGGACCTGTCGGGCGCGGGGATGGCGGCGCTGCTCGAGCCGGCCGACTCGCCGGCTGGCGTCGGCGACGTGATCGAAGCCGACCTCACGATCGACGGCGATCGGATCTGCGTGCGGGCGCTCGTCGTCGCAGCCGAGCCCATCGGGTCGCGCGTCCGGGTGCGCTGCGCGTTCGCACAGACCGGCACCGAGGTGCCGCGCGGACTCATTTCGCGCTACTGCGAGAAGCTCGCCTGAGTCGGGTCTGCCGTGAGCGGACTCCCGCCGGTTCGGCTCACGGGTGGTCGATGCGCGCCCACACCTGAGATCCGGAGAACAGGTGGGGCAGCTCGCGCATCGTGAAGCCGCGCCGCTCACACTGTTCGCGTAGCCACGAGCGCCGGTGCCCGATGAGCGCGGCCTGCCACTCGTCGCCCAGGTAGTCGCCGGGCGCGAGTCGCTTGCCGCGGATGTCGCGCAGCGTCGTCACGAGCTTCGGCACCTTGCGCATCCCCGTGTACAGCGGTTCACGGATCGCGTCCGGGATGCGCGACGCCGGCAGGTACGACGCCAGGAGCACGGAGCCGGGCGCGCCGGCGTGCACGAACGAGTCGAGCATCGCCTCGATCTGCGCCTTCGAAGTGTGGCTCCAGATCGAGCGGGCGACGACGAAGTCGAACTGCACTCCGAACACCGTGAGGTCGAAGTCGTCGTTGTGCGCGAACTGCGGGCGCGCGTACTCCACCAGCTCGGGTTCGACGATGTGCTCGAGACCCTCGCGCACCTCCCATTCGCGTGGCTCGATGCCGAAGTAGCACCCGGGTTCGAGGAAGTTCATGATCCAGTAGCCGGCGCGCAGGCTCCCGCACCCCACGTCGAGCACCTTCGAGCTCGGGTACACGCCTTCGAGCAGGAGCGTCGCGAGCTGCAGCCGACCCGACTTCTCGAAGTCTTGGAGCGGTCCCGCGAGGAATCCACCCGCCGCCTTCAGTCGTTCGGCGCGTTCGTGGATCCGCACCGGCATCCCCGCGCGGGATGCCCGCGACGATGCGGCTGATTCGTTCGGGACGCTCACGTGACCACCTCCGGAGGGTCATGTTCTCACCGCGCGACCGTAGGCTTCGACCTCTTGGCGATCTTCCTCGGACTCTGTGTCGCGCTCGGCTTCGGATCGGGTGACTTCGTCGGGGGTCTCGCGTCGCGCCGCGCACCGACGCTCGCGGTGCTCGCCGCCGTGCAGGCGACGGCCGTCGCCATCGCACTGACGCTCGTGCTCCTGACCGACGCCGAGGTCACCGGCCGTGACCTCGGCTTCGGCGCCCTCGCCGGCACCGGCGCGGTCGTCGGCCTCGGCCTCCTCTACCACGGGCTCGCCACCGGCCGCATGGGGATCGTCGCTCCGATCACGGCAGTGATCGCCTCGAGCATCCCCGTCGCGTGGGGGATCAGCACCGGGGAAGAGCCTTCGGCGCTCTCGCTCGTCGGTGTGGCCTGCGCGGTCGGGGCCGGCGGGCTCATCGCTCGCGAGCGCGATCTGCCGGCCGACGGCGGTCGCGTCGGGCGCGACGTCGTGCTCGCCCTGGGCGCGGGCGTCGCCTTCGGCCTCTCGTTCGTCGCCTACGCCGAGACGGGCGACGACTCAGGCTTCTGGCCGTTGCTCGCCGCACGCGGGACGGCGCTCCCGCTCGCGCTGGTCGCGGTCGCGGTCACGCGCACCTCGCTCCGCCTGCCGCGTCGGGAGCTGCGCTTCGCGGTGGGCGCCGGCGCGTTCGACGTGTCGGCCACCGCCCTGCTCCTGGTCGCCGTGCGCGAGGGGCTCGCGTCGCTCGTCGCACCCGTCGCCGCCCTCGGCCCCGCGTTCACGGTCGCCCTCGCGTGGCTCGTGCTCTCCGAGCCGATCGCGAAATGGCAGCGCGCCGGTCTCGTGCTCGCGCTCGTGGGCCTCGTGCTGATCGCCGCCGGCTGAGGCGGATGAGCGATCACTCGTGTGGAGCGGGTGACGGGAATCGAACCCGCGTTCTCAGCTTGGGAAGCTGATGTTCTGCCGCTGAACTACACCCGCGAGCGGGGCCGAGGATAGCGCCGGCGCACCTCGCGGCGGCCGGGCGGGCTGCCTAGTCTGAGCGCCGTGATCCTCTCCGACGTCTCCATCCGCAAGGCGCTCGCCGACGGGCGCGTCGTGATCGATCCGCTGATGGACGGCGCGATCCAGCCGTCGTCGGTCGACCTGCGCGTCGACCGCTTCTTCCGTGTGTTCCGCAACGACACGACGCCCTACATCGACCCGAAGCAACCGCACGAGGACCTCACCGAGCTGGTCGAGGTCGACGAGGCGAACGCGTTCATCCTCCATCCGGGCGAGTTCGTCCTCGGCAGCACCTTCGAGCGCGTCGCCCTCCCCGACGACATGGTCGCCCGCCTCGAGGGCAAGTCGTCGCTCGGTCGTCTCGGCTTGCTCATCCACTCGACCGCCGGCTTCGTCGACGCGGGCTGGGACGGGCACCTCACCCTCGAGCTGTCGAACGTCGCCAACCTGCCGATCGCGCTCTACCCGGGGATGAAGATCGGCCAGATCTCGTTCCTGCAGATGACCACGCCCGCCGAGCACCCCTACGGCAGCGGCGTCGCCGGCTCGAAGTACCAGGGCCAGCGCGGCCCCACCCCGAGCCGCTACTACCTCAACTTCCGCGACCCCGAGTAAGGGCGTTGGTGCGATTCACCACGTGCGGTGAGGGTGTTCTGCACCAACGGCCCCGCCGTGAGGAGTACTGCACCAACGGTGGGGTGGGGGCGGGTCAGAGGCCAGGGGTGAAGGTGCCGCCGACGGGGTTGGCGGGGCGGGTGCCGCGCTCGAGGGCTTCTTCGAGGATCTCCGCGATGTCTTGCACGCGGACCTCCTCTTCCTTGCCTTCGCCCTTCACGCCGTCGTCGAACATCACGTAGCAGAACGGGCACGCCACCGCGACGCGTGACGCGCCGGTGGCGATCGCTTCTTGGCTCCGCTCGGTGTTCACCTTCTTGCCGACCGTCTCTTCCATCCACATGCGCGCGCCGCCGGCGCCGCAGCACATGCCGCGGGTGCCGTTGCGTGGCATCTCGACGACCTCGATGCCGCCGAGCGAACCGATCACGTTGCGTGGCGCGAGGTACACGTCGTTGTGGCGACCGAGATAGCAGGAGTCGTGGTACGTGACGCGCTCTTCGAGCGACGCGCCCGCGAGCGACAGTCGCCCGTCGGCCACGAGCTGTTCGAGCAGCATCGAGTGGTGCACCACTTCGTAGTTGCCGCCGTACTGGGGGTACTCGTTCTTCAGCGTGTTGAAGCAGTGCGGGCACTGGGTGACGATCTTCGTGACGCCCATGCCGTCGAGCGCTTCGATGTTCTGCAGCGCGAGCATCTGGAAGATGTACTCGTTGCCGGACCGTCGGGCCGGGTCGCCGGTGCACAGCTCGCTCGGTCCGAGGATCGCGAAGTCGAGGCCGGCGCGCTGCATCAACCGCGCGAGCGCGCGCGACGTCTTCTTGTTGCGGTCGTCGAACGAGCCGGCGCACCCGACCCACATCAGGTACTCGTGTGCGAACGGTTGACCAGGCTCGATGATCTCGACGCCCTCGAGCGACGCCGCCCAGTCGCCGCGCTCGCCCTGGTTCATGGAGTAGACGTTGCCGGCGTTCTCCATCGACCGGTACGTGTTGCCGAGCTCGCTGGGGAACTCGCTCTCCATCAGCGTCTTGTAGCGGCGCATGTCCAGGATCTTGTCGAGGATCTCGATGTTGACCGGGCAGATCTCGTCGCACGCCTTGCAGCTCGTGCACGCGAACAGCTCTTCGCTCGTGATGCGTTCGAAGAGCGAGTTGGCGGTGACCGTGACCTCGCGATCGGTGCCGACCGGCGGCGACACGGGCGGCTCGCCGGTCGCCGCCATCACCTCGCCCACCTTCAGCACGATCTCGCGTGGGTCGAGCGCCTTGCCGGTCGCGTGCGCCGGGCACACCGAGGTGCAGCGGCCGCAGATCGTGCACGCGTCGGTGTCGAAGAGCTGCTTCCACGTGAAGTCTTCGACGACGGCGGCACCGAAGCTCTCGAGCTCGGTCTCCATCAGGTTGGGGAGCGGCCGCATCGCGCCCTTGGGGCGGTCCTTGTCGCGCAGGTACATGTTCATCGGCGACGTGACCATGTGTCGCAGCTTCGTGGTGGGCAGGATCACGAGGAACGCGACGAACGACACGACGTGCAGCGCCCACAGCCACCGGTGCGTGTCGGAGAGCGTGCCGGGCGACCATCCGTCGACCAGCTCGCCGAGCGGGTAGCCGACGAACGACCAGCGCTCGAACTCCGGCATGCCGGCGAGCGCGATGCGTACGCCCTCGACGAGGAAACCCGTCACACCGAGGACGAGGAACGTGCCGAGGATCGCGGCGTCTTCGGGCTTCGTCTTGATGCGGATGCGATAGGGGCGCTGCACGTAGCGGCGCACGATCGCCCACCCGATGCCGATCAGGAACAGCACGCCGGCGAGGTCGGCGCCGAACGCGTACGCCTGGTACGTGCGGCCGTGGAGGAACTTGAGCGACTCGGGGACCTGGTGGTCGATCTCGAGCAGCGCGGTCGCGAGGAACAAGAAGATGAAGCCGAAGTACAGGAACGAGTGCATGATCCCGGCCGCGGGATCGCGTAGCAGCGTGCGCATGTACACACCGGCGCGGAAGTCGGCGAAGCGCTGCTTCACGTTGTGCTTCGTGGTCGAGCGGTCGTCGGCGCCGCCGCGCGCGTAGTTCTGGACGCGCAGCGACGCGAGCCACGCGACGAGGAAGAGCATCACGCCGATGACGGCGTAGAACGCCACCTTGAGCGCGGTGGGGATGTTCCCGAACACCGCGCGGTGGATCTCGGAGTCTTCTTCCCACCCGGTGATGGTCGGGGCGATGCCCGACGCGACCGCGCCGACGGCGACGAGCGCACCGAGGACGAGCACCACGTGTTGGGGCTTCAGGCGACGCACCGAAGGACCTCCGCGCTCGGCCAGTGGCCGCGGGAATCTACTGCGCGCCCGCGGGAACCGATGGGTCGTGGCGGGCCGTGCGCGGCGATCGACGCGCGTGCGATCAGTGGTGGACCGAGCGAGCGTCGGCCTCGCGCAAGCGGGTCGCCATCCCGGCGAGCAGCTTGCGTGCGAACCCGGGCACCTCGTCGATGATCCCGGCGAACTCGCGCTGGCCGAGGACCACGAGGTCCATGTCGGTCTCGGCGGTCAC
>DASUMP010000155.1:0-25467 GCA_036277635.1 Acidimicrobiia bacterium
CTGGAGGCGTTGCGCGCGATCGCCGACGGTCAGGCGACCAAGATCTTCCTGCCCACCGAGATGGGTGGACTGTTCGGCACGATCGGCGGCCTCGCCGAGCTCCTCAACCAACCCCGCCCGGAGACACCCACCGCGCCGCCAGCCGAGGCCGTGAACGAACGAAGTGAGTGAACTGGCAGGAGCGGTGAGCGTCCGCGAGGCGGGTATCCCGCCGAGCAGCGAACGCGACCGGAATTACGCGGCGCCGGCGGTCTCGGTGTCGGCGCCGGCCTGCGAGAGCGTGAACTGCTCGATCATGAGGCGCAGGTCGTGGGGCTTGGTCGACGCCGCGAGCGCTTCGCGCAGGTCGATCGCGCCGCGCTTGTAGAGCGAGAGCAGGCTCTGGTCGAAGGTCTGCATGCCGTAGTACTCGCCCTCGGCGATGATCTCTTCGATCTCGTGGGTCTCTTCGGCGTTCGCGACCTTGTCGAAGACGCGCCCGGTGGCGACGAGGATCTCGACCGCCGGCACCCGCCCGCCACCGTCGCGGCGTTCGACGAGGCGTTGGCTGACGATGCCGCGCAGCGAACCGGCGAGCGACATGCGCACCTGGCGCTGCTCGTACGGCGGGAAGAAGTCGATGACGCGGTTGATCGTCTCGGTCGCGCTGATGGTGTGGAGCGTCGAGAACACGAGGTGGCCGGTCTCCGCGGCCGCGAGGGCGGTGCGCACCGTCTCGACATCGCGCATCTCGCCGACGAGGATCACGTCGGGGTCCTGGCGCAGCACTCGCTTCAGCGCTTCGTGGAACCCGAGCGTGTCGGTCCCGACCTCGCGCTGGTTCACGATGCAGTTCTTGTCGGCGTGCAGGATCTCGATCGGGTCCTCGATCGTCACGATGTGGCGCTGCATCGACTCGTTGATGTGGTCGATCATCGTGCCGAGCGTCGTGGTCTTGCCCGAACCGGTCGGACCGGTCACGAGTACGAGCCCGCGCGGGTATTCGGCGAGGCGGCGGACGACGGGCGGCAGGCCGAGCTGTTCGAACGTCGGCACGTTGCCCTGCACGCGGCGCATGACGAGGCCGACCGAACCCCGCTGCCGGAACACGTTCGTGCGGAAACGCCCGAGGTCGCGCACGGAGTAGGCGAAGTCGGCTTCGTTGGTGGCGAGGAACTCCTCGGCGCGCAGCTTCGGCATGACCGCGAACGCGATGCGTTCCGTCTCGGCCGGTGTGACGACGTCGTTCGTCGTCTTCTCGAGTCGTCCGTCGACGCGGATGAACGGTGGCGAACCGACCTTGATGTGGACGTCGGACGCACCGCGTTCCACGGCGAGTCGCAAGAGCTGGTCGAGATCCAACACGGAAGGGCACCTCCCAGGGTTCCAAGGGAAGTGATCGGCGCGGATCCGCCGGAACTCAAGGCCGAGTTCCGGCTCTGGTCAGATCCCGAGCTCGGTGACCCAGCGGTCGCGGAGGGCGCCCACCACGGGCCGGCCCGGACCGCCGCTGGTGGCGGGCTCCGGCCGGGAGGGCTCACCCAGCAGCGTGGAGGCCGTGGCGACGACCGAATCGCGCAGGGCGTCGAGGTCGTAGCCGCCTTCGAGGAACACGACGAGGCGGCCGGGCCCGGGGGCGAGAGCCGCGACCCGGGCGGTCAGGTCGGCGAAGTCGCCCGCGCTGAGGCCGAGCCCGGTGATCGGATCGGCCCGGTGCGCGTCGAACCCGGCCGACACGAGCACCCACGTGGGCGCGAAGGTCTCGACGACCGGGAGCACGACGTCGTCGAACGCCGCGAGATACACGTCGCCGGTCGCGCCGGCCGGCAACGGCACGTTCAGGGTCGTGCCGACGCCCGGGCCGGACCCGATCTCGTCCATCGCGCCGGTTCCCGGGTAGAGCGGCCATTCGTGGAGCGAGACGTAGAACACGTCGGGCTCCGCGTAGAAGATGTCTTGGGTGCCGTTCCCGTGGTGCGCGTCCCAGTCGACGATGACGACTCGCTCGCCGCGGGAGCGCAGCGCGGCGGCGGTGATCGCGACGTTGTTCAGCAAGCAGAAACCCATCGACGCGGCGGGGACAGCGTGGTGACCGGGCGGCCGGATCGCGAGGAACGCGGCCGCAGCGTCGCCGGCGTCGAGCCGCTCGACCGCGGCGAGGCCGGCGCCCGCCGCGAGCAGCGCCGCCTGCCACGAACCCGACGACACGACCGTGTCGGGATCGACCATGCCGCCGCCGTCGAGGCAGATCCGCTCCAACCGGTCGAGGTAGCGGCCGGGATGCACCAGCTCGAGCTCGTCGCGGGTGGCCGCGCGCGCCGCGAGGCGCGCGTCGTCGCCGAGGCCGACCCGACGCAGACCCTCGGCGACCGCCTCGAGTCGAGCGGGGCGCTCGGGGTGCCCGCGGCCCGGATCGTGGTCACCGAAACGAGGGTCGGTCGCCACGAGCAGCACGTGGATCAGGGTACCGGGGCCGTCTCCGGCGACTCGCGGCGATACGCTCGAACGCAGTGAGACCGCTGCTCGCAGCGCTCGCGCTCGCCTCGCTCGCCGTCGTCGCGCCGGTCCCTGCGGCGGACGCGCAGGAAGCCGAGGGCGCCGACGTCACCCTCGTCGACCAGGACGCGTGGGCCATCACCGACGCGATCACGATGCTGCGCGTGCGCGTCGAGGGGACGGTGCGCGACCGCGAGCTGCGGCTCGAGCTGCACGACGCGCTGTCGACGCGCACCGGCTTCGAGCAGACGGTCGAAGGCGGAGACCTCGGCGAGCAGATCGCGACCGAACGGATCGCGCTCGCCGACCGCCCGCCCGGCGCGAACGGCGAGCTCGTGCTGCCCATCGGCACGGGCGACGACATCGATGGACTGGGCGCGATCGGCCTTCCGCTCCGGCGCACCGGCGTGTACCCACTGCGCGTGGCGATCGGGCCGGTGGGCGGCGACGACGACGCGTCGTTCGTGACGTGGCTCGTCGTCGTAGAAGGCGAGCCGGTGCGTGAGCCGCTCGGGCTGGCCTGGATCTGGTCGATCGGTGCGCCGCCCGAACTCGACGCCAACGGCGCGCCGAGCGATGCCGTCCTCGACAGCTTCGGTCCCGGCGGTGACCTCGAAGCGATCGCCGGGCTGCTCGAACGAGCCTCGGACCTGGCGTTGACCCTCGACATCAGTCCGCAGACGGCGGCGGCGTGGGCCGCGGCGAGCGCCGCCGACAGCGATCTGCGCCCCGGGCTCACCGCGTTGCGGCGCGCCGCACGGCGTACCGACGTCCAGGTGCTCGCCGCTCCCTACGTGCCCCTCGACATGCCCGCGGCGGAGCGCGCCGGCCTCGACGGACTCGTGTCGGACCAGGTGCTGCTCGGCATCGACACGCTGGAGCGGGTGCTCGACATCCGCGTCGATCCCCGCACCCGCCTCCCGGGCCCGCTCGACGACGCCGCGTTGGGCCGCCTCCGCCGCCTGGTCGTGGACCGTCTCGTCGTGGCGGACACCGACCTCGAACCGGTGAACGCGCGCCTGACGCCGGCGCGCCCGTTCCGACTCGAAGGCGGGGGCTCCGACTTCCGTTCGGTCGCCGCGAACACAGGGCTGCGCGACCTGCTCGAACGGCAATCCCTCTCCTCGCCCGAGCCGCGCGCCCTGCGCGCGCAGCGCTTCCTCGCGGGCTTGTCGCTCCTCGCGCTCGAGGAACCGGCCGCGGCGCGCGGCGTCGTCGTCGCGGAGCCGATGCCGTGGGACGCCGATCCTGCGCTCGTCGACCTCGTGCTCCAGGGCCTCGACGGTCACCCGCTGGTCGCGACCGAGACGCTCGACCAGCAGTTCTCGCGTGTCGACGACGACGTCGATCCCGACGACGAGGAGCAGCCACTGGTGCGCCGGCTCGGCGCGATCGAGCCCATCGGTCTCGCGTTCAGCGCGGCCGACTACGCAGACGCTCGAGCGCAGCTCACGTCGTTCGCCTCCGTGGTCGGCGGCGACGACCCGCTCATCGCGCGCGGCGAAGAGGCGCTTCGCGTCGCGCCGTCGAAGCTCCTCGACCGCGACGCCGCGCGCGCCGAGCTCGGACTCGTGCGCGGCGGCATCGCTGGCGTGCTGGCCGACGTGCGCGCGACCGACAAGACGGTGACGCTGACGTCTCGGGAGGCCGAGATCCCGGTCTCGTTCGTCAACGGGACCGACGAGCCCGTCAACGTGCGCCTCCGCCTGGAGAGCTCCAAGCTCCTGTTCCCGGCGGGCGAGGAGCAGGACATCGCGCTGCCGCCCGGCAACACCACCCTGCAGATCCCGGTCGAAGCGCGGGCGTCGGGGACGTTCACGATGGACGTCACGTTGACGTCGACCGACGGCTACCTCTCGATCGGCGAGCCGGCGCAGATCCGCGTGCGCTCGACGGTGTTCAGCGGCACCGGCGCCGTGCTCACCGGTGGGGCCGCCGCGTTCCTCGTCGTCTGGTGGGGCAACCACATCCGCCGTACCCGGCGCGCCAAGCGGTCCGCCGCGGGGACCCCCGCGTGAACGGAGCGCTCGCCGACGGCGCGCCCGACGTCGACGCGGGGCGGCTCGTGCGCGCGAGTGCGACCGTCGCGCTCGGCACCCTCCTGTCCCGGGTGACCGGGTTGCTGCGCGTCGGTGCGCTCGCGTACGCGATCGGGCGTGCGTCGCTCGCCGACACCTACAACCTCGCGAACACCACCCCGAACATCGTCTACGAGCTCGTGATCGGTGGCGTCCTGACCGCGACACTCGTTCCGCTGTTCGTCGAGCACCTCGAGCGGGGCGACGAACGCGCGACCTCAGTCGTCGTGACCGCGGTCATGACGGTGCTCGTCGCGCTGAGCGCCCTGGCCGTGCTCGCCGCGCCGCTGCTCGCCCAGCTGTACACGTTCCGTGCGCCCGCGGCCGAGCGTGCTGCGCACGAAGAGGTCGTCACGTTCTTCATCCGCGTGTTCATGCCGCAGATGTGCTTCTACGGACTCACCGCACTCGCCACCGCGGTCCTGCACGCGCGCCGGCGCTTCGTGGCGGCGGCGTACGCGCCGGTGCTGAACAACGTCGTCGTCATCGCGACGCTCGTCACGTTCGCTCAGGTCACGTCCGGGAGCCCGAGTGAATGGACCGACGTGCGGCGCATCCGCGACGACACGGGACTGCTGCTGCTCCTCGGTCTCGGAACGACAGCCGGGATCGTCGCGATGGCCCTCGTGCTCGTGCCCGCCGTGCGCGCCGCGGGGGTACGGCTGCGCGTCATCTTCGACTGGCGTCACGACGCGCTCCGTCGCGTCGCCCGCCTGTCCGGGTGGACCGCCGGCTACGTCATCGCCAACCAGATCGCCCTGCTCACCGTGCTGGTGCTCGCGAGTGGACGTTCCGGGGGCGTCTCGGCGTACCAGTACGCGTTCATCTTCTTCCAGCTCCCGCACGGGCTGTTCGCGGTGTCGATCATGACGACGATCACCCCCGAGCTCGCTCGCCATGCGGCGGCCCGCGACGACGCCGGGATGATCCGGGCGTTCTCCCTCGGACTGCGGCACCTGCTCGTGGTCGTCGTCCCTGCTGCGGTCGCGTTCGTGGTGCTCGCCCAACCGCTCGTCGCCGTGCTCGTCCGCGGCGGGTTCAGTGCCGAGGACGCGCGCGTCACCGCCGACACGCTCCAGGCGATGTCCATCGGGCTCGTCCCGTTCTCGATCTACCTGTACACACTGCGCGGCTTCTACGCCCTCCAGGACACGCGCACGCCGTTCGTCGTGAACTCCGTCGAGAACGGCCTCAACATCGCGCTCGCGCTCGCGCTCTTCCCGTCGTTCGGCGTCCAGGGCCTCGCCCTCGCGTACGCCGCTGCCTACGCGATCGCCGCAGTGCTCGCGGCGCTGATGCTCCGACGTCGGCTCGGGGGCATCGACGGCGCCCGCGTCGCGCAGACCGGCGTGCGGACACTCGCCGGCGGCGCCGCGCTCGCGATGGTCGCGGCTCCGATCGCGGGCGCGATCGGAGCCGACACCTTCACGCACGCCGTGACCGCACTCGGGGTGGCCGGGGCGCTCGGCGGCGGCGCCGCCGTGGCCACCATGGCACTGCTCGGCACGTCCGAGCTGCGAGCCGTCGCCGCACTCCTTCGACGCCGAACGACTCCCAAGGCATCGCGCGTGTAACGATGGGGCGCGGCGTCGGATCCCACGAACCGCAACCCCCGCCGACCAGGGAGGCGACGATGCCCATCCGAATCGTCACCGACAGCGCGTGCGACGTTCCCGAGGCCCTGTGCGCGGAGTTGGGCATCGAAGTCGTCCCGCTCACCATCCGCTTCGGTGAGGAGGAGTTCGTCGACCGCAAGGAGCTCTCCACCGAGGAGTTCTGGCGGCGCGTGGAGTCGAGCACGGTGCTCCCCGAGACGGCCGCACCGTCGGTCGGCGCGTTCGAAGAGGTGTTCCGTCGCCTCGCCGACGAAGGTGCCGACGGCATCGTGTGCGTCAACCTCTCCTCCGAGCTGTCGGCGACGATCCAGTCGGCCCAGCTCGCGGCGAAGGCGCTCGACGGCGTCTGTCCCGTCGAGATCGTCGACTCACGCAGCGCGTCGGTCGGCATCGGACACCTCGCCCTGCACGCGGCGCGGCGCGCGCGTGAAGGAGCCGACCTCGCGACGATCGTCGCCGAGCTCGAAGACCGGCGCGATCGTTCGCGCCTGCTCGGCGCGCTCGACACTCTCGAGTACCTCCAGCGCGGCGGACGGATCGGCGGCGCTCAGGCGTTCCTCGGTTCGTTGCTGTCGATCAAGCCCGTGATCACCGTGCGCGACGGCATCGTCGACAAGGCCGGTCAGGTGCGGACGCGCTCGAAGGCGCTGCGCTACATCGTCGACCAGATCCCCGCCGGTCGCGTCGAGAGCCTCGCGGTGCTGCACGCCCAAGCCGACGATGTCGACGAGTTCGTGGCGATGCTGCGCGAGAAGATCGGTGACGTGCCGATCGACGTCGGCACGATCGGCCCCGTCGTCGGCGTGCACGCCGGGCCGCGCACGCTCGGCGCGGTCTGGGTCGAGCGCGCCTCGTAGGCGCCACGCTGCTGCGCGCGACCAGGCGCGGCCCCGTACCGACCCACGGCTAGCGTCGGTCGTCGATGACGCCGCCTCCCGACGCGCACGCGAGCGACCCGGATCTCGCGACGCGGGCCGCCGGCGGAGACCGCGACGCGCTCGACGAGCTCCTGCACCGCCACGCCGATCGGGTGCACAGCATCTGCCGGCGGGTCCTGCGCGACCCCGAGGATGCGCTCGACGCGACCCAGGAGGCATTGCTCGCCATCGTGCGCGGCATCGGGCGGTTCGACGGGAGATCAGCGTTCACCACGTGGATGTACCGCGTCGCCACGAATGCGGCGCTCGACGAGGCCCGTCGCAAGCAGCGGCGCCCGGCGGCCACCGAAGCAGTGCGCGACCTCGCGTCGTCCACGATCCCGGTCGACGAAGCGGTGACCACCCACCTCGACGTCGACGCCGCGCTCGCCGAGCTGCCCGTCGAGTTCCGGGTTGCCGTCGCGCTGCGAGACCTCGCCGACCTCGACTACGCGGCGATCGCCGCCGTGCTCGACATCCCGATCGGCACCGTGCGATCGCGCATCGCACGCGGCCGGGCCGCGCTCGCCGACCGACTCGGGAACCCGGCGCCCACCCCGGATCGTCCAATGGAACGCCCATGACCACCACCGATCCCCTGACCCCCGACGAGGTCGATCTGCTGGTGAGCGCCGAGCTCGACGGCGCGCTCGACGGCGCTGCTCACGACCTCGGGCTCGAGCCCGACGACGCGCGGGCCCGACTCGCCGCGACGCCCGGTGTCGCCGAGCGACGCGCCGCGTTCGCGGCGGCGGTCGCGGCCAACCGGACCCCCGAGCCGTTGCCCGACGCGGTGCGCGCTCGCCTCGTCGCGCACACCCACGAGCCGATCCGCGCCAACACCGTCGGCACGAACGACGACCTCACCGCCCGCCGCGTGCAGCGAGCGTCGATCTGGAACCGGCGCCTGGTGGGTGCCGGTGCCGTCGCGGCCGCGTTGTTGCTCGTGGTCGGTGTGTTCGCGTCGCTGAACGCCGGCGACGACTCCGACGACAGTGCCGACGGCAGCGCGGCCGCCGAGCTGGACGAGGTCCGGGAGTACGGCGACCTGTCGAGCACGAATTCGTTGCGAAGAGCGCTCGCCTTCGCGGTCACGCCCGACGGCGACGACTCGGGCGGGCAGGCTCCCACGGGCGCCTCCTCCCAGGACACCGACGCCGGCGAGAGCTTCGATCCCGACGACGAGGCTTCCGCGACACAGCTCCGGCTGATGGTCGCCGATTGCACGCCGACCTTGTCGTCGCAGCTGGCCGACGGCGCGGCGCCCATCGCCCGCGGCACGGCCACCTACGACGGCGAACCCGCCGGTCTCGTGGTTTTCGACCTCGACGGGCGACGGTTCGCGGTGGTGTTCGACCCGAGCACGTGCGAACCCCGCACCACGCTGCTCGGACCGCCGTAGTCGCGCCGCGCGCCCGCCGACCCGCCCCCCGAACCGGCGCACCCCCGCGGGTACGCTCCCGGGGCTGCAACTGCGGGAGCACCCATGAGCGACTGGCCGGCGCAAGCCGCCGATGCGATCGAGAACGCCGTCGCCGTCGCGCGCGAGCGCGGCGTCGAACCGGCGCAGCGCGCGACCCGGGCGATCGTGGTCGGAGTCGTCGTCGCCGCGGGCGTAGGCATCGCGGCGTTCGTCCTGGTCATCGGTCTGTTCCGCGGCCTCGTCGAAGTGTTCCAGGGCGAGGTCTGGGCGGCGTGGCTGACCCTCGCCGGAATCTTCGCCGTGCTCGGCGCGGTTCTGTGGGCGAAGCGAACTCCGTGAAGAGGCAGCCATGACCGAAGTCCACGACGTCGTCATCATCGGGTCGGGTCCCGCCGGCCTGACGGCTGCGATCTATACCGCCCGCGCCAACCTGCATCCGGTGATGTTCGAGGGCATCGGCGCCGGCGGCCAGCTGATGCTCACGACCGACGTCGAGAACTTCCCGGGGTTCCCCGACGGGATCATGGGTCCCGACCTGATGGGTCACTTCCGCGATCAAGCCCTGCGTTTCGGCACCGAGGTCGTCACCGCCGACGTCGACCGGGTCGACCTGTCCGAGTCGCCGTTCGGCATCTGGGTCGGCGAGCGTGAGTACCGGGCACGGTCGGTCATCGTGTCGACCGGAGCGAACGCGCGAATGCTCGGCCTGGAGAGCGAGCGGCGGTTGCTCGGCCACGGCGTCTCGACGTGCGCCACCTGCGACGGCTTCTTCTTCCGCGGCCAGGAGATCGCAGTCGTGGGCGGCGGCGACTCAGCGATCGAAGAAGCGAACTTCCTCACCCGCTTCGCCGACAAGGTGACCGTGATCCACCGACGCAAGGAGCTCCGCGCGTCGAAGATCATGCAAGACCGCGCCTTCGCGAACCCGAAGATCGAGTTCGTGTGGAACTCGGAGGTCGACGACGTGCTCGGCGAGGGCCGCGTCGAAGCGGTCCGACTGCGCGACGTCGAGACGGGCGCCACCACCGACCTGCCGGTCACCGGCATGTTCGTCGCGATCGGTCACGTCCCGAACACGTCGCTGTTCGTCGATCAGCTCGACCTCGACGAGAACGGGTACATCCTCACCGAACCGGGGACGACCCGGACGTCGGTCGCCGGCGTCTTCGCGTCGGGCGACGTCCAGGACCACACGTATCGTCAGGCGATCACAGCGGCCGGCAGCGGATGCATGGCGGCACTCGACGCGGAGCGGTATCTCGAAGCACTCGGCCACTGAAGGCCGGTGGACAACTCGATCACGCGCCCGCACGGGCCGTCACGAACAGGGGCAGACAGTGGCTGACGGAATTCTGACACTCGACGACGCGACGTTCTCCGAGAGCGTGCTCGGCGCCGACACGCCGGTCGTCGTCGACTTCTGGGCCGAGTGGTGTGGACCGTGCAAGATGATCGCTCCGGTGTTGGCAGAAATTGCCACCGATTACGCCGGCAAGGTCGCTGTCGCGAAGCTGAACGTCGACGAGAACCCCGACACCGCACGCCGCTACGAGGTCTTGAGCATCCCGACCCTGCTCGTCTTCGCGGACGGAGAGCTCCGCAAGCGGCTCGTGGGCGCGAAGGGCAAGGCCCAGCTGCTCGAGGAGCTCTCCGAGTACATCGGGTGAGCTCCGCTCGGCTGCTCCGGCTCGGCGACCGCGACGACGCGGTCCGCGAGCTCCAGGAGCGGCTCGCCGACGCGGGCTACCCCGTGATCGACGAACCGGGCTCCTACGCCGCCGACACCGAGCGCGCCGTGCGCGCGTTCCAAGGGGAGCGCCAACTGCGCGTCGACGGGATCTGCGGGCCGCAAACCTGGGGTGCGCTGGTCGAGAGCGCGTACGAGCTCGGCGATCGCCTGCTCTACACACGCACCCCGATGCTCCGGGGCGACGACGTGGTCGACCTCCAGCACCGCTTGAACGCAATGGGCTTCGACGCCGGGCGCGAGGACGGCATCTTCGGACCGGCGACCGAGCGCGCGCTCCGACAGTTCCAGCGCGATGCCGGCCTCGCCACCGACGGCGTCTGCGGACCCGCGACGCGCGCGCACCTCGACCGTGTCGGGCGCCTGGCCGCGGGCTCGGTTGCGACAGTCCGCGAGCGCGACGACCTGGCGCGCTCCTCCCGCCGGCTCACCGGGCAGCGCATCTTCGTCGCGGTCGAGCCTGGCCTCGACGTACTCGGTCGCGCCCTCGCTGCCGAGCTCGCGAGCGTGGGTGCCGAGACCGTGCTCGACGTCTCCGGCGTCGCCGATCCGACGCTGGCCGAGGCCGCCAACGACAGCGCGGCCGACGTGTTCCTCGCGGTCCGCTCCACCGACGGACCCCTCGAAGGGCGGTGCGTGTTCTTCGAACACCGCCGGTACCGATCCGAAGCGGGTCACGCCGTCGCCCGACGCGTCGACGAAGAGCTCGCCGGGATCCTCGGTCCGGCGCGCGGCCCGGTCGGGCGGGCCGACACCGTGCTGCGCGAGACCCGCATGGCCGCGGTGCTGTGCGAGGTCGCTGTGCGCGGCGACGTGACGTCGATGGCCGTCGTGGTCACGCGCGCCGGGGAGCTCGCCCGCGCCATCGCGCGCGGGCTGCGGCGCGGCGTCGAGGAGCCGGTCGACGTCGAGGACGCGCGGGGCTGATCGGCCCTCAGGCCGACCCGTTCGCGCCCGCTGACCCCGTCGAGGGCGTCGGACCCGCCATCACCCGGTAGATCCGCTCGAGGTCTTCGAGCGTCGCGAAGTCGATCTGCACCTTCCCGCGCTTGGGGCCCATCGAGATCGAGACCCGCGTCTCCAGGAGGTCCCCCAACAGCTCTTCGAGTTCGAGCAGCCCCGGGGGGCGGAGCTTGGGCGATCGCGTGGCCGGCGTGCGCTCCCGCGGGTCCTCACTGCGCGCCCGAATCGCCTCTTCGACCTCGCGCACCGACAGCTCGTCGTGCACGACTCGCTTCGCGAGCTGCTCCTGGAACGACCGGTCGGGGGTGCCGAGGAGCGCGCGGGCGTGTCCCATGCGCAACGACCCCTCCTTGACGTACCGCTGGATCGTTGGTGGCAGCTGCAGGAGCCGCAAGGTGTTCGTGACGCTGGCCCGGCTGCGGCCGACCCGGGCTGCAACCTCGTCGTGGGTCAGGCCGAAGTCCTCGATCAGCTGCTGGTACGCCGCGGCTTCTTCGATCGCGTTCAACGACTCGCGCTGGACGTTCTCGATGATCGCCTGCTGCAGCACCGAGAGGTTGTCGGCGGTCCGCACCAGCGCGGGGATCGACTGGAGCCCGACGCGACGAGCGGCACGCCAGCGCCGCTCACCCGCGATCAGCTCGTAGGCGTCGCCGTCGGGACGCACGAGGACGGGTTGCAGCACGCCGACCTCACGGATCGACTCGGCGAGCGCACCGAGCGCCTCCTCATCGAAGTGCTCGCGCGGCTGCTGCGGGTTCGGGCGGATCGCCGCCACCGGCAGCTCCTCGAGCCCGACCGGCGCGTCAGTCACCGCACTCGTCGGGATCAGCGCGCCGAGGCCCTTACCCAGTCCGCCGGGTCGCGCCACGACCCACCTCCTTCGCGAGTTCGCGGTACGCCACGGCGCCCCGCGACGACGAGTCGAACACCGTCACCGGCTGGCCGAACGACGGCGCCTCGGAGATGCGCACCGTGCGGGGCACCACCGTTCGGTACACCTTGGGACCGAAGTGGGCACGTACCTCCTGCTCCACCTGCTCCGACAGCTTCGTGCGCGCGTCGAACATCGTCAGGACGATGCCACGCACTTCCAGGGCGGGATTGAGGTTCGAACGCACCAGCGAGACATTGCGCAGGAGCTGGCCGAGCCCCTCGAGCGCGTAGTACTCGCATTGGATCGGCACGATCACATCGTCGGCAGCCGCCAACCCGTTGACCGTGAGCAGGCCGAGCGAGGGTGGGCAGTCGATGATCGTGAAGTCGTACTGATCCCGCACTTCGTGCAGCGCTCGGCGCAGCTTCAGCTCCCGGGAAAACGCCGGTACGAGCTCGATCTCGGCTCCGGCGAGGTCGATCGTCGCCGGACACACGAAGAGGTTGCGCACCGTGGTCGGCTCGACACAGTCCTCCACCGGCGTGTCGTTCATGATCACGTCGTAGATCGAACCCTCGACGTTGCGATGACTGATCCCGAGCCCCGTGGTCGCGTTGCCCTGTGGGTCGAGGTCGATGACCAGCACTCGGAACCCGAGGTCGGCGAGCGCAGCACCGAGGTTGACCGTCGTCGTCGTCTTGCCGACGCCGCCCTTCTGGTTGGCGATGGCAACGATACGCGGAAGGGGGTACTCCTCACGCGGCTCGTCGGCTGCCGCCGCGAGGACGTCGTCGTCGATCGGGACTGTGCCCACTCGTGCTCCCGCTCCCTCGGTCTCGGCCGCGCCCGGGCCTGCGTCGGTCGTTCCCTGCCGCGGCTCGGTGGCGCCCTGGTCGGTGTCCGGGTCCGTCTGCGTCGCTTCCCCGCCCTGACTCTCGGACGGTTCCTGGTCGTCGGCGTCGGAACCTGCGTCCGGCGGTGCCGGGCGGACTTCGGGGGTGCTGTCGAGCGCCCCGACCGGGACGTGGTGATCGATGTCCGTGTCCGCCTCAGCGTCGGTTGCAGCTTCGGGGGGAGGCGCGGTTGATTGTGTCACGTCTCCCGAAGCGTCGAAAGTCCGGCGCCGAAAAAGTCGGCGTCGAGGACGCTGGTCGGCGGCTTCAGCGCTCATTGACCTCGGAATCGTCGGTCGCAGGCTCGACGTTCCACGTGGAACCTCGTCGCCCTGAACGTTCGGTGCATGTTCCACGTGGAACAGTGGAACGAGTGCCGGGGCCGACGGTACTACCAGAGCGGTCGCTTCGTCGGGATCCCGAGTCGTCGTGGCTGTCGCTCCTCCACCACCGCCGTCCTGACGATCACCGCAAACGTCCCCTCGTCGAGCCCGTACCGACCGACGAGCACGAGTCCGAGTCCGGCGAGGGGCTCCGTGGGCCAGCGATCGAGCCCGCGAGCCGCCGCAACGGGGGGTTCGCTCACCACCAACGCGCCCCCCACCCGCAGGAAGGCTCCGCCCAGCTCCGCCGTGGGTGCCGGCGCCGCGAACGACCGGGCCACCACTACGTCGAAGCGGCCTCGGAGCCCCGATTCGCGTGCCGCGTGCTCCGCTCGGCCCTCCACCACTCGGACCCGGTGCTCGAGCCCGAGCGTCGCCACCGCGGTCCGCAGCCAGGCGCACCGGCGGCGGCCAGCGTCGAGCAGGACCAGCTGCATACGGTCGTGCTCGACCGCGAGAGGGAGACCGGGCACCCCGGCTCCCGAGCCGAGGTCGAGGACCTCTGCGCCGTTCAGATGCGCTCGGATGGTGGGTGCGTGGGGCTGTGCCGCCACCAGCGCCGCGGCGAAGCCCCGCGCATGGGCCACGTGTGGGCCCACGGGTCCGGGGCCGAGGAATCCCTGCTGGCGCGCCGCTTCGAGGACGCCGATGAGAGGCGACCGCGGATCGGCGTCGCTCACTCGGGCCGGATCACCACCCGCCGGCGGGTGTCCTCCCCGACCGACGCAGTCGTCACCCCGTCGATCTCGGCGACCGTGTCGTGGACGACCTTGCGGTCGGGGGGGCTCATCGGCTCCAACGCCCGCTCCTCCCCGCTGGCGCGCACCTGCTCGGCGAGCCCCCGGGTGAACTCGGCCAGCGCTTCACGGCGGCGCTGGCGGTAGCCCGCGACGTCGACGTGGATGCGCGCGCTCTGCCCGCTCGTGGCGTGCTGCACCACGGCCCGGGTCAGCTCCTCGATCGCGGCGAGCGTCGCGCCCTTGGGGCCGACCAGGATCCCGAGGTCGGACCCGTCGACCGTGACGTCGACGGCGTCGTCACCGATGGTCACCTCGACCGATGCCTCGAGGTCGAACGCCTGCACGAGCCCCGACGCGAAGTCCCGCGCGGAGCTCGCCTGCTCTTCGATCGACAGATCGTCGTGGTCCACCGTGCTGTCCTCCTGGTCGGGCCGGGAGACCGGCGCCGCGACTGTCGCTCCGCCGGCCCCGCGACTGCGGCGTCGACGAGGGCTGCGATTCGAACGGGCTCCACCTTCGTTGCGCGCCTCGGCACGTCCGGCGCCGTCGGCGCCGTCGGCGTCGGCGGCGCTCGACGCTCCCTCTCGGGATCCCCGACGGCGGGCGCCGTCGCGACCCCCACGCGCCGGGCGATTGCGCCTCCGTCGGTCCGACGGCTTCTCCCGCGAGATCGGTCGCACTCGGGCGCGGATGCGGGCATCGACGCGGCCGAAGCCGAGGACACCGCCCTTCGCGTCCTGCAGCACCTCGAACTCGAGCTCGTCCTCGACGACACCCAGACGGTCGAGGGCGAGCTCCTTGGCTTCCTCGAGTGAACGGGCAGAGACTTCGATCCACTCCATGTCAACGCTTCCGCTTCTTCTTGCGCCGACGCGCCGCGGCCGCGGCCTTCGCCTTCGCCGCGGCCTCGTCGGACGCCTCCGATGACACGACCTCGACCGCGTTCGACGTGGCGGTGTCGGAGCGACCGTGGTCGTAGTACTTGTTCAACACGAGCTGCTGCTGGCCGATCCGCCACGCGTTGCTGGTCACGAAGTAGACGACCAACCCCGCGGCGAAGTTCAGCGACAGCAACCCGAACACCACCGGCATGACTTTGCCGATGATCTGCATCTGGGCCGTCGCCGCAGTGTTGCCCGACGACTTCTGACGGGCCATCGTCTGGCGGGCCTGGTACCAGCCAGTGAAGATCACGAGCGCGACCAGCACGTAGTAGGGGAGCGTGTCGGCGAACCCGCCGCTCGCTTTGCTGGCAGCAATTGACAGGTCCATCCCGAGGAACTTCACGCTCGAGAAGTCGGGATTGTTGCACGCCGCCGCGGTCGTCTCCGGCCGGCACAAGTCGTGGAAGAGCTTGCTGCCCGTGGGCACGTGGTCCTGGATGCTGCGCAACACCGAGAACAGAGCGAAGAACACGGGCATCTGCATCAGGAGCGGCAGGCACCCGCTGAGCGGGTTGATCTTGTTCTCCTGGTAGAAGCGCATGATTTCTTCGTTCTGCTTCTGGCGCGCTTCTGGGCTCTTGTCGTTCTTGTAGCGCTGCTGGATCTTCTTGATCTCCGGCTGGACCCGCTGCATCGCGATCATCGAGCGCGTCTGCTTGGCGGTCAGCGGGAACAGCAGCAGCATCACCGTGCAGGTGAGCAGGATGATCGACACGCCGAGGCTGGGCACGAACGAGTAGAAGAACGAGAGCACGTAGCCGATCGGTGTGGCGATCGGATCGAGCACGGACGCCATGACGAGGCTCACGGGCGGGCTCCGTGGGGTTCAGGACGCCGAGGGCGTCGGGGGGGCACCGGGTCGGCGCCCGAGCCACCGAGCGGGTGGCACCGGGCGATCCGTCGAACTGCGAGCCATCCGCCGCGAGCAGCGCCGTGGACCTCGACCGCTTCCATCGCGTACGCGGAGCAGGTCGGCAGGTACCGGCACCGCGGAGTCCCCGCTGCGCTCATCCACCGGTACGCGCGGAGCGCGCGCAACACAACGCGAGCGGTGAGGCTCGGACGCTCGGTCATCGTTCGCTCCGCGACCGCTCGAACAGCTGGGACAACGTGGAGCGCACCTCGTCGAACGGCATCTGCGCGCTCCCGGGTCCGGCGCTCACGAGGTACGCCGAGCCGGCGACGAGCGCCGGTCGGGCGGCGTTCGTGGCCGCGCGCAGGCGCCGGCGCACGCGGTTGCGGACGACCGCGCCACCGACTCGCCGACCGACGGCATACGCCACGCGCGGGGGTCCCTCCCCGGTCGGGACGCGTGTCACCGCGAGACATCCTGAACGGAGGCGCCGGCCCTGGGCCAGCGCGGCGAACGCGTCACGGTCGCGGACGCGCCAGATCAGGCGGACAGCCGATGACGGCCCTTCGCGCGCCGACGGCCGAGGACCGCCCGCCCCGCGCGGGTGCGCATCCGGAGCCGGAAGCCGTGCTTCTTCTTGCGCTTCCGGTTGTTGGGCTGGAACGTCCTCTTCACGCATGGCCTCCTCGAGGGCACCTGGGCGCGAAGTGGGCGCCCGGGAGCGACGCGCCCGGCCCCGCAGCAGGTGGGGGGACGCGTGGCGGACGGGGCAGTGTACGGCCGCTCGCGCCGCCCCGGCAATCCGGCCGCGCCGCCCCGGCCTCGGTCGCGACCGGCGTCGCGGCGCCCCTGGCGGCAATCCACAGGCGCTGGTAACGTCCCGCGCCGCCCAACGGGTGCCCGTCGGCCCGACCCGTTGGCTTCCCCGCACGGGTCCCCGACAGGTCCCGCCTCGGCCGCAAGAACGGAGGAGTCGTCGACCTCGTCGCGCTTCTCCACACATGTGGATTCGCTTGTGGACAACGGGGGTTGACGTTGGGGACAGCCGCAGCCGACGACCTCTGGGCCAAGGTGGCCGCCGCCGTGCGGGCCCAGCTCAGCGAACCCACGTGGAACACCTGGTTCCAGGGCGTGCACGCCCTCGAGCTGAACGACCACGCCCTCGTCCTCGCCGTTCCGAGCTCGATGGCCGTCGAGCGCATCCGCACCAGCTACCAAGGGCTGCTCACCGACGCGATCCAAGCCCTCACGGGTGTCCCGCGCGGCGTGGCGTTCGAGGTCGCGACGGCCCCGCGCCACGACGGCGACCTCGCCTTCGAGTTGCTCGCCAGCGAGCCCGAGCTCGACGCGCCGAGCGCGCCCGCTGCTGCTGCCGCCGCCGCACGCCCCGCACCGGAGGCAGAGGCCACCGCCGGGTGGGCGTCGATGAGCCTGAACCCGCGCTACACGTTCGACCAGTTCGTCATCGGCGCGTCGAACCGATTCGCGCACGCCGCCGCGCTGTCGGTCGCCGAGAGTCCCGCCCGTTCCTACAACCCGCTGTTCATCTACGGGCCTGCCGGGCTCGGCAAGACCCACCTGCTCCACGCGATCGGTCACCACGTACGCGACCTCTTCTCGAGCAAGCGGGTCCGCTACGTCTCCACCGAGACGATGATGAACGAGTTCGTCGACGCGATGCGCGCGAAGACCATGCCGAGCTTCAAGCGCCGCTACCGCGAGGTCGACGTGCTGCTCGTCGACGACGTGCAGTTCCTCGAGCGCACCGAGCAGCTGCAAGAGGAGTTCTTCTACACGTTCAACGACCTGCACGCCCGCGGCAGCCAGATCGTGATCTCCTCCGACCGGGCGCCCAAGTCGATCGCCACGATCGAGGACAGGCTCCGGAGCCGCTTCGAGTGGGGTCTGATCACCGACATCCAGCCGCCCGAGTTCGAGACCCGACTCGCGATCCTCCGCAAGAAGGCCGAGTCCGAACACCTCGACGGCATCCCTGACGGCGTCCTGGCGTTCATCGCCGAGAACATCGCCGACAACGTGCGCGAGCTCGAGGGCTCGTTGATCCGAGTTGCCGCGTACTCGAGCCTCAACCGCGAGGCGCTCACCGAAGACGTCGCTCGCCGGGTGCTCTCCGACCTCCTCCCGGCCAGCCGGCCCCGCCTGATCACTCCTGAGCTGATCCTCGACGAGACTGCCAAGATGTTCGGCTGGACGGTCGACGAGCTGTGCGGTAAGAGCCGACGACGCCCGCTGGTCACCGCCCGCCAGATCGGCATGTACGTGTTCCGCGAGCTCACCGACTACAGCTACCCCCGGATCGCCGAGCAGTTCGGCGGGCGCGACCACACGACGGTGATGCACGCGTGCGAGAAGATCCGGGCCCAGATGGCCGAACGCCGCGTGGTGTTCGACCAGGTCAACGAACTGATCAGCCGAATCAAGCACGGAGCGGGGTCCGCACGTGGATAATGCTGTGGATAGCTGGGGACGGACCGTGGTCCCTGTGGGTGACGACAGCCCGTCCAGCCCTCGCCCCCCGTCGGTTGTGGACGACCGTGGACGGCGCGGTGGGCGCGGATCGGGCCGCTGACCTGCACCGACAGCTGGTTGTCCACAATCCACAGGCCCTACGACGACAACGACCATGAATTCCAAACCAGCAGGCTCAGGAGGACCGTGGTGAAGTTCCGCTGCGAGCGCGACACCCTCGCCGACGCGATCGCCACCGCACAGCGCACGGTGGCCACCCGCACCGGCGCGCTGCCGGTGCTGCACGACCTGCGCATCACCGCGGGCCCGAACGGGATCGAGATCGTCGGATCGGACCTCGAGATCACCAACCGGGTCCAAGCTCCTGCCGAGGTCGAACAGCCGGGCGTCGCCGTGGTCCCGAAGATGTTGGGCGACATCGTGCGCAAGCTCGATCCCGGCACCGTGACGATCGTGGTCGAGGGCGACGAGGCGCAGGTGAGCGCGGGTCGGTTCTCGACGTCGCTGCGGTTGAAGGCCGCGGAGGACTATCCGCGGCTCGCCACCGCCGACGGGGCTGGCACGAGAGTCGATGCCGGAGCGTTCGCTGCCGCGTTGCGCCAGGTCGTGCGGGCGGCGTCGAAGGACGACATGCGCCCGATCCTCACCGGCGTGCTCCTCGCCGAGCACGCCGGCGGTCTCCGCCTCGTGGCGACCGACTCGTACCGCCTCGCCGTGCGCGACCTGCGCGGCGTCCGCCTCGAGGCGCTTCCGGAAGGCCAGCAGGTCCTCGTCGCCGCGAAGGGTCTCGCCGAAGTGCAGCGCCTCGCCGGCGACGGCGAGCTCGAAGTCGTGCTCGGTGACCGTGAGGTGGTGTTCCGCACCGATCGGGCCGAGGTGACCGCGCGCCGCATCGAAGGCGACTTCCCGAAGTACGAGCAGCTGATCCCGAGCGGGTACCCGAACCGGCTGACCGTGTCGCGCGAAGCGTTCATGGAAGCGTTGGATCGCGTCCAGATCGTGGGGCAGGGTCGCGACAACGCTGCTGTCCGGTTGTCGATGCACGCAGACGGCGTCGACCTCACGATGACCGCGCAAGACGTCGGGACGTCGCAGGAGAACATCGACGCGAAGTTCGAGGGCACGGAGCTGACGGTCGCGTTCAACCCGGCGTTCCTGCGTGACGGGATCGAAGCGATGGACGCCACCGACGTCGCGCTCGAGACGATGGATCCCCTCAAGCCCGCGACGCTGCGGGCAGCCGAAGGCGGCGACTTCCTCTACCTGCTGATGCCCGTCCGCACGAGTTGAGTGCCCTGCCCGCCGCGGGCGCGACGGCACGCGTCGCACGGCTGTGGATCTCGGAGTTCCGCTGCTTCGAGTCCGCCGACGTGCGCTTCGCCGACGGGCTGACCGTGCTCACCGGCGCGAACGGACAGGGCAAGACGAGCCTCCTCGAAGCCGTCGGATGGGTCGCTCGCTCGCGCTCGTTCCGCGGCGTGCCTGACGCGGCCCTGGTCCGCACCGGTGCCGAGATCGCCGTGGTGCGCGCCGAGATCCTGACCGGCGAGCGTACCCAGCTGTTCGAGGCCGAAGTGCGGGCGAACGGACGCAACCGCGTGCTCATCAACCGGAACCCCGCGGGGCGCGCGCGAGATCGGTACGGGCTGCTGCGGGTCACCGTCTTCTCGCCCGACGACCTCGAGCTCGTGAAGGGCGGCCCGTCGGAGCGCCGCGCGTACCTCGACGACCTGCTGTCGATGCTCGCCGCTCGCTACGACGCGGCCCGGGGCGACCTCGAGCGGGTGCTGCGGCAGCGGAACGCGTTGCTGCGGTCGGGCGTGCGCGACGACGAAGCCCGCACCACCCTCGACGTGTTCGACGAACAGCTCGTGCGTTCTGGTAGCGAGCTCGTACGGGGACGACTGCGACTGGTCGAGCGGCTCGGCCCCGCCGTCGCCGACGCGTACCGAGAGCTCGCAGACGCGCCCGTGCCGGTCGAGGTCGCGTACGACGCCGAGTGGGCGGCGGGCGCGCTCGACATCGACGCCGTCGACGACATCCCCGAGCGGCTGCGGGCCGCGCTCGCGGCGCGCCGGCGCGACGAGATCGACCGGGGCATGACGCTCGTCGGCCCGCAACGCGACGAGCTGCGGTTGCTGCTCGGCGACCTCGACGCACGCACGCACGCATCGCAGGGCGAACAGCGGACGCTGGCCCTCGCGCTCCGCCTGGCCGGCCACGACCTCTGCTCCGAGCTGACGCACAGCACTCCGGTGCTGCTGCTCGACGACGTGTTCAGCGAGCTGGACGCGCGCCGGGCCGCCGCGCTCGTCCATCGCTTGCCCGCGGGCCAGACGCTGCTCACGACGGCCGGTGCGATCCCCGACGGCGTGCAGCCGCAGCGGACCCTGCGCGTCGTCGCCGGACGCGTGGAACCGGAGGAGTCGTGACCTCGCGCCGCCCCGGCGACCGCGAGCCGCGCCCGCTGCGCGACGCGCTCACCGAGGTGAGTCGCGACCTCGGGATGCCGCCGCCCGATCTGCTCAGCGAGGTGCTCGCGGCGTGGCCGTCTGTGGTCGGTGACGACCTCGCGCCGCACGCTCGGGCGCGGTCGTTGCGCGCCGGCGAGCTCACCGTGCAGGTCGACGCGCCCGCGTTCGTGACCGAGCTGCGGTACCGCGCACCGCAGCTCGTGGACGCCCTCGAACGACACCTCGGGCGCCGGGTCGTCGAGCGCCTGCGCGTGGTCGTCGGGCGGTCGTCGGCGGGCCGCTGACGGCACCCGCGGAACGGGCCGCGAACCCCCGGTTCTTGGCCTCGGTTCTGGTACACTGGGCGCACCCCGAACAGTGCCTCTGACCAGGACTTTTGTGTCCTGACGGACCCCCCTGGCGGGCCGGGTGCGAGGCACCGGCGACACCTCCCCCGAGGCCCATCCCCGACTCCCCGACGAGAGGCGACGCGTGGCGTACGCGGCGAAGGACATCAGCATCCTGAAGGGCCTCCAACCCGTGCGCGAACGGCCCGGGATGTACATCGGTTCGACCGGCCCGTCGGGCCTGCATCACCTTGTCTACGAGGTCGTCGACAACTCGGTCGACGAGGCGCTCGCCGGGTACGCGACCCGCATCGACGTCACGCTGCTCGCCGACGGCGGGTGTCGGGTCGCCGACAACGGGCGCGGCATCCCCGTGGATCCGCACCCCGAGTACCCCGACAAGTCGGCGGCCGAGATCGTGCTCACGATGCTGCACGCGGGCGGCAAGTTCGGCGGGAGCGGCTACAAGATCTCCGGCGGCCTCCACGGCGTCGGCGTGTCGGTCGTGAACGCGCTGTCGCGCCGCCTCGACCTCGAGATCCACCGCGACGGCGGCGAGCACCGCATCACGTTCCTCGACGGCGGCGAACCCGAGTCGGGTTTGCAGCGCGTCGGCGACTCCGATCGCACCGGCACGACGGTCACGTTCTGGCCCGACGGCTCGATCATGGAAGAGGTCGAGTTCCGCGCGCAGACGATCCTCGAGCGGCTGCGCGAGATGGCGTTCCTCAACAAGAGCCTCGAGATCGTCTTCCGTGACGAGCGCGGCGACGAACCCACCGAGCAGACGTTCAAGTACGACGGCGGGATCGTCGACTTCGTCCAGCACCTCAACGCGGCGAAAGAGCCGCTCTTCTCGCGAGTGATCTCGTACCACGACGCGTTCGAGCACGGCGAAGTCGAGATCGCGATGCAGTGGAACACCGGCTACTACGAGGGCATCCACTCGTTCGCGAACAACATCGGCACGACCGAGGGCGGCATGCACGAAGAGGGCTTCAAGAAGGCCCTCACGAACGTCCTCAACCGCTATGCGCGCGGCAAGGGCGCCCTCAAGGAGAAGGACGACAACCTCCTCGGCGAGGACATCCGCGAAGGACTCACCGCGATCGTCTCCGTGAAGCTGCGCAACCCCCAGTTCGAGGGGCAGACCAAGACCAAGCTCGGCAACACCGAGATCCGCTCGTTCGTGGAGCGCGTCACCAACGACCGGTTGAGCGACTGGCTCGATCGTCACCCGAGCGAGGGTCGCCAGATCGTCGCCAAGGCGTCGCAAGCCGCGCACGCGCGCGTGGCGGCACGCCAGGCGCGCGACCTCACACGACGCAAGTCGTTGCTCGAGTCGGCCGCGATGCCCGGCAAGCTCGCCGACTGCGCGTCACGCAACCCCGAAGAAGCCGAGCTGTTCATCGTCGAGGGCGACAGCGCCGGCGGGAGCGCGAAGCGCGCGCGCAACCCCGCGTTCCAAGCGATCCTGCCGATCCGCGGCAAGATCCTCAACGTCGAGCGCGCTCGCCTCGACCGCATGCTCAAGAACGAAGAGATCCAATCGCTGATCGCGGCGATCGGGTCCGGCGTGGGCGAAGAGTTCGACGTCGAACGCCTCCGCTACCACAAGATCATCATCATGACCGACGCCGACGTCGACGGCAGTCACATCCGCACGCTGCTGCTCACGTTCTTCTACCGCCAGCTCCCCGAGATCGTGAAGCAGGGCTACGTCTACATCGCGCAGCCGCCGTTGTTCCGCGCCGACATCGGCAAGGAGCGCACCTACCTCAAAGACGAAGGCGCGCTCCGACGGTTCGAAGCCGAGCACGAAGGTCGCAAGATCGAAGTGAGCCGCTTCAAGGGTCTCGGCGAGATGGACTGGCAAGAGCTCGGCGCGACCACGATGGATCCGGCCGGCCGCACGTTGCTGCAGGTCTCGGCCGACGACGCCGCGATCGCCGACGAGATCTTCGCCACGCTGATGGGCGAAGACGTCGAGGCGCGGCGTGGGTTCATCCAGGAGAACGCGAAGGACGTGCGCTTCATCGACGTCTGACGTCGACGCGAGTGCGGTCACCGACACGAGGACGAGGGATGCCCGACGAACAACAGGTGCTGGGCAACATCGAGCCCATCGAGATCCAGGAGGAGATGGAACGCTCCTTCCTCGACTACGCGATGTCGGTCATCACCGCGCGTGCGCTCCCCGACGCGCGCGACGGCCTGAAGCCGGTGCACCGGCGGATCCTCTACGGCATGTACGAGGGCGGGCTCCGACCCGACCGGAACTACCGCAAGTGCGCGTCGGCCGTCGGCGACGTGATGGGCAAGTTCCACCCGCACGGCGACGGCTCCATCTACGACGCGCTCGCGCGCATGGCCCAAGACTTCTCGTTGCGCTACCCACTCGTCGACGGCCACGGCAACTTCGGTTCGCCCGACCCCAACGACCGCCCAGCAGCCATGCGGTACACAGAGGCGCGGCTCGCGCCGCTCGCGATGGAGCTGCTCGGCGAGATCGACGAGGAGACCGTCGACTTCGCGACCACCTACGACGGTCAGAACGACGAGCCGGTGGTGCTGCCGGCGCGGTATCCGAACCTGCTCGTGAACGGCGGCGGCGGCATCGCGGTGGGCATGGCCACGAACATCCCGCCGCACAACCTGCGCGAGATCGTCGACGCGACGCTGCACGTGATCGACCACCCCGACGCCACCTCCGACGACCTGATGCGCTTCGTGACCGGACCCGACTTCCCGACCGGCGCGCAGATCCTGGGGCGCACGGGGATCGCCGAGGCGTACCGCACCGGACGCGGTTCGGTGCGCATGCGCGCCGTCGCCGAGATCGGCGAAGACCGCCGGGGCACGCCGCAGATCGTCGTCACCGAGGTGCCGTACCAGACGTCGGTCGAGGTGATCGGGCACAAGGTCGCCGAGCTCGTGAACGATCGGCGGATCGAAGGCGTCCGCGACGTGCGCAACGAGTCGTCCGGCGACACGGTTCGCCTCGTCGTCGATCTCAAGCGCGACGCGAACGCGCAGGTCGTGCTCAACCAGCTCTACAAGCACACGCCGATGCAGACGTCGTTCGCCGTGCACATCCTCGCGTTGGTGAACGGCGTCCCGAAGCTGCTCACGCTGGCGCGAGCGCTCCAGGTCTACGTCGACCACCAGGTGGAAGTCGTGCGCAGGCGCAGCGAGTACCGGCTGCGCAAGGCGCGCGATCGTGCCCACATCGTCGAAGGTCTCTTGAAGGCACTCGACCGCATCGACCAGCTGATCCAGCTGATCCGCGGTTCGGAGTCGGCCGACGCCGCGCGGGAAGCGATGATGGCCGCGCCTTACGAGTTCAGCGAGATCCAAGCGCGGCACATCCTCGACATGCAGCTCCGTCGGCTCGCGCAGCTCGAGCACCAGAACCTTCGCGACGAGTTCGAGAAGCTGAGTGCCACGATCGCCGAGCTCGAGGCGATCCTCGGCGACGAGCAGCGGCTGCGCTCGGTGATCAAGGAAGAGCTGGTCGCGATCCGCGACAAGTACGGCGACGACCGCCGCACGCAGATCGTCGCCGATCCGGGCGATCTCGACACCCTCGACCTGATCGAAGACGAAGAGCTCGTGGTCGTGCTCTCGAAGAAGGGCTACGTCAAGACCGTCACCACCGACGCGTTCCGACGTCAAGGGCGCGGCGGTCGCGGCGTGGCCGGAGCTCGGCTGCGTGACGAGGACTACGTGGAGCACTTGCTCAACACCACGGCGCACTCGTACCTGCTGTTCTTCTCGAACCGCGGCCGCGTCTACCGACTGCGGGCGCACGAGATCCCGATGAAGGATCGGACGGCTCGCGGCACCGCGCTGGTCAACCTGATCGCGCTGCAGCCCGACGAGCACATCGAGGCCATCATCGACACGCGCACCTACGAGGACGGGGCGTACCTGTTCTTCGCGACGCGGCTCGGCATGGTGAAGAAGACGCGCATGTCGGAGTACGACACGTCGTTGCGGGGCGGGATCATCGCGATCAACCTTCGCGACGGCGACGAGCTCGTGCGGGTGGTGCAGACCAACGGCTCCGACGACATCCTCATGGTCTCGCGCGACGGGATGACCATCCGGTTCGCCGAAGACGACGTCCGACCGATGGGTCGCGCCACCGCGGGCGTCCGCGGCATGAGGTTGAAGAACGGCGAAGATGGGGTCGTGAGCTGCGATGTCGCCCGCGACGATGCGGTCCTGCTCCTCCTGTCGTCGAGCGGACACGGCAAGCGCACGCG
>DASUMP010000156.1:0-3187 GCA_036277635.1 Acidimicrobiia bacterium
ATCCGTCTCGAAGGCGCCGACGTCTCACGCGTCCCGCCCTACCGCCGCAACGTCAACACGGTCTTCCAGCAGTACGCGCTGTTCCCCCACATGAACGTGTGGGACAACGTCGCGTTCGGGCCCCGCAGCCGCAAGGTGCCCGAGCCGGAGATCCGAACCAGGGTCGGCGAGCTCTTGGAGATCGTGCGCCTCGCCGAGTTCGCGCAGCGCAAGCCCACCCAGCTCTCCGGTGGTCAGCAGCAGCGTGTGGCGCTCGCGCGTGCACTCGTGAACTTCCCGAGTGCGTTGCTGCTCGACGAGCCGCTCGGCGCGCTCGACCTGAAGCTGCGCCAGGCGATGCAGATCGAGCTCAAGCGCATCCAGCGCGAGGTCGGCATCACCTTCATCTTCGTGACCCACGACCAAGAAGAGGCGCTCACGATGAGCGACCGGATCGCGGTCATGAGCGAGGGATACGTCGAGCAGATCGGCGCGCCCGAGGACATCTACCACCGTCCCGCGTCGGTCTTCGTCGCCGGGTTCATCGGCAACACCAACTTGTTCGCGGCGAAGGTCGTTGCGCGCCAGGGCTCGTCGGCCGACGTCGAGGTGGTCGGGCAGCGGGTTCCGGTGGTGGTCGACGATCCCTCGGTCGCCGCGGGTGGCGCCGGCACGTTGATGGTGCGGCCCGAGCGCGTGCGCGTCCTCACCGAACAGCCGGGTGGCTCCCTCGTCGGACTGCCGTGCACGGTGCGCAACCTCGTCTTCCAGGGTCCCGTCGTGCGGTTCGCGCTCGGGACCGCCGACGGCACCGAGGTCGTCGCGCACGTCGGCGACGACGTCGACCTGCCGCTGCTCCGGCCCGGCGACTCCGTGTGGGTCGGCTGGGATCGCGACGCGGCGAGACTGCTGCCGCCCGCCACGGGGCGCGCGGTCGCCGACCCGATCGCGGCGGATCTCGACGCCGTCCCATGACCCCGACCTACCGTTTCCCGACCCGCCCGCTGTACTGCACCCAGAGGAGCGCACCATGAGTTCCCGTAGCCGCAACCGCCTGGTCATGAGCCGCATGAACCGGCGCCAGTTCCTCGGACGCGCGGGTGTGTTCGCCGGCGCGGTCGCACTCGGTCCGTCGGTGCTCGCCGCCTGTGGAGACGACGACGAGCCGGGGAGCAGCGGCACGACGGGCACGACCGTCGCGTCGAAGACGCTCGTCATCTCCAACTGGCCGCTCTACATCGATCCCACCGAAGACGGCGTCACCGGCTCGGTCGACCTGTTCGCCGAGGCAACCGGTCTCGACGTCACCTACACCGAAGACATCAACGACAACAACGAGCTGTTCGCGACGATCCAGCCCGTCCTCAGCCAGGGCAACCGGATCGACCAGGACATCATCGTGCCCACCGGGTGGATGGCCGCGCGCTTGATCCGCCTCGGGTGGCTCGAGGAGCTCCCGTTCGACGAGATCCCGAACGCTGCGAACCTCACGGCGAACCTGCAGAACCCCGCCTGGGACCCCGACGGCAAGTACAGCCTCCCGTGGCAGTCGGGCTTCGCCGGCATCGCCTACAACCTCGAGGCCGCCGGGCGCGAGCTGCGGAGCACCGAAGACCTGTTCGACCCCGAGTTCGCGGGCAAGATCGGCTTCCTCTCGGAGATGCGCGACTCGCTCGGTCTCGTGTACCAGGCCGAGGGCAAGAACCTGGCCGACATCACCTTCGACGACGCCCAGGACGCCCTCGACCGCATCGAGGCCGCCGCGCGCGACGGGCAGATCCGCCAGTTCACCGGCAACGACTACCAGGACGATCTCGTCGCCGGGAACTTCGTCGCGTGTGTCGGGTGGTCCGGTGACGTCGTGCAGCTCGCGCTCGACAACCCGAACCTGCGCTTCGTGATCCCCGAGGAGGGCGGCACGCTCTGGTCGGACACCATGGTGGTGCCGAAGGGTGCACGCAACATCGCCAACGCGGCGAAGTGGATGGACTACTGCTACGACCCGGAGAATGCCGCGCGCATCGCGGCGTGGGTCAACTACATCTCGCCGGTCGACGGTGTGCGCGAGATCCTCGCCACCGATCCCGAGACGGCCGCCCTCGCCGAGAGCGAGCTCATGTTCCCCGCCGACGACGTGAACGTGACCGCGTTCCCGCCGCTCGACGACGAGCAAGAGCAGCAGTTCGACGAGCGCTGGGCCACGATCACCGAAGGCGCGTAGCGGACCCATCGCAGGCGGCCGGTCGCGACGATGGCGCAAGGCGAAGACGACGATCGGGGACTGAGGAAGGGCCGGTTCGCTCCCTACGGGCTGCTGAGCCCGGGGATGCTCTGGCTGATCCTGTTCTTCCTCGTCCCCCTCGTCACGCTCACGCGCATCGCGCTCTCGACGCAGGAGAACCGGTTCACGCAGGACTTCCAGTTCACCTGGGAGTGGTCGAACTTCACCGACGTCATCGACCAGTTCGACTCGATCTTCCTCCGGTCGTTCCGGTACGCCGGGATCGCGACGCTGCTGTGCATCCTGATCGGCTACCCGATGGCGTACGTGATCGCGTTCCGCGGCGGGCGCTACCGCAACCTGCTGCTCGGTCTCGTGGTGGTGCCGTTCTTCACCTCGTACCTGATCCGAACGATCGCGTGGACGTCGATCATGGGCGACAACGGACCGTTCCTGGGCCTCGTCGACGCGCTGAACGCCGGCGGTCTCCTCGACGCGGTCGGCTTCACCGACAACGGTCGTCTGCTGCAGACGCAGTGGGCGGTGATCGGCGGCCTGACGTACAACTTCCTCCCGTTCATGGTGCTGCCGATCTACGTGTCGTTGGAGAAGATCGACCCGCGGCTGATCGAAGCGGCGAAGGACCTGTACTCGAGCGCGCCGCGAGCGTTCCGCAAGATCACGCTGCGGCTGTCGCTGCCGGGGATCTTCGCCGGGACGCTGTTGACGTTCATCCCCGCGACCGGCGACTTCGTGAACGCGGAGTTCCTCGGCGGCCCGAACAACCGAATGATCGGCAACATCGTCCAGTCGCAGTTCCTCGAGCTGAACAACTACACGAGCGCAGCCGCGATCTCGATCATCCTGATGGCGATCATCACGGTCGGCGTCCTCGTCTACGCACGTCTGCTCGGCACCGACGAGCTCGCCGTATGACCGCCGTCGCGACGCCGCGCCCTCAGTCGGACGGCTCGCAGCATCGCGCCG
>DASUMP010000157.1:0-3657 GCA_036277635.1 Acidimicrobiia bacterium
TAGAGCATCGAGATCGGCGCGGTGTGGTGGTACCGGCGCGCCGTCCCGACGTAGTCGGCGAGCAACCCGAGGTCGAGATACCACGACTGCACGGGCGTGGTCCGCGTGCGCACGCGTTCCACTGCCCGCGACGAGAAGCTCACCGGCGCGAGCCCGGGCGGAACGCCGAGGCACTTCTGCGTGCCCGAGTAGACGGCGTCGATGCCCCACCCGTCGACGTCGAGCGGGATGCCGCCGAGCGACGTGACCGCGTCGACGAGCAACAACGTGTCGGTCGACTGCAGCGCCGCGAGCGGCGCGATGTCGTTCTCGACCCCGGTGCTCGTCTCCGCGTGCACCACCGCCACGACACGCGCGTGCGGGTGCCGGGAGTGCTCGTCGAGGAGGCGTTGCGGGTCGATGGCGTGCCCCCACGGCTCGTCGACGCGCACGACGTCGGCGCCGGCGCGGCGCGCGACTTCGCACATGCGCTCGCCGAACACGCCGTTGACCCCGATGATGACGGTGTCGCCCGGCTCCACGAGGTTGACGACGCACGCTTCCATGCCGGCGGAGCCGGTGCCGCTGATCGGCAGCGTCAACGCGTTCGTCGTCTGGAACGCGACGCGCAGGCGATCGGCGATCTCGTCGAGGACGACGAGGAAGTCGGGGTCGAGGTGCCCGAGCACCGGCCGCGTGAGGGCGGCGACGACTTCGGGATACGGGTTCGACGGGCCGGGGCCGAGCAGCAGTCGTTGTGCGTACGTCACGGTCGCATCGTAGGTCGCGCTCTGACGTTCGCGACCGGGCCACGCGGGTCGGTCAGGCGGCGACGAGTGCGCCCGCGAACACGCGCGACCACGGCTGCGCGAGCGCGAGCACGTCGAGGTCGGCGGCCGCCCCGGCGACGATGCCCCGCGCGATCACCGACGCCGCGCGCGCGACGCAGGTGACGTCGTCGTCGGGGAGGTCGACGCCGTCGGCGAGCGCCGCCGCCTGCACGAGCGCGGCCGCGTCGCGCGCGGCGAACGCCGCGCGGTTGCGGATCACGACGCCACGCAGGTGATCGTCGATGGCGAGCATGGCGCGCATGGCCACGATCTCGTCCTCCGCCGTGCGAGCCTCAGACCGCAGGTCCCGCGCGAGGGCGCGGATCTCGGTGACGCTCAGCTGCCGGAGGGTTCCGGTGAATGTTCCCAGCTCCACGGTCCTCCCGTCGGCGCGCGCCGGCGCGAACTGGAGCGCCGATACCCCCCGCGCCGGGAAATGACGCATTCGGCCCAGGCCCCCGATGCGCTCGCGCCACGCGGGTCTCACGGTGCGGGCAGGAGGCTCCGGGCCAAGCCGTCGAGGATGTCGGACTCCGAGACCACGACCTCGGCGAAGCCGTAGTGGCGCAGCACCGACACGAGGATGATCGCTCCGCCGACGATCACGTCGGCGCGACCGGGATCGAGCCCGGGGTTGTGCCGCCGCTCGGCGAGGGTCTCGGTGGCGAGCGTCCGGAACACGTCTTCGGCCGCCGCGCGCGACAGGGCGAAGTGATGGAGTCGGTCGGAGCGGTACTCGGTGAGACCGAGCTCGATCGCGGCGATCGTCGTGATCGTGCCCGCCACGCCGATGAGCGTGCGCGCGGACGCGGCGGCGGGAAGCGCGCGATCGACGTCGGCCAGGTGATCGCGCACGACCGAGACCGCGTCGGACAGCTCCTCGGGCGCCGGCGGGTCGGAGTGCAAGAACTGCTCGGTCAGCCGCACCGAGCCGATGTCGAGGGAGACGAGGCCGTCGGGTGCGTCGATGCCGACGACGAACTCGGTCGAACCGCCGCCGATGTCGAGCACCAGGTACGGCGCTTCGAGATCGGACGGGAGCCCGGCGGTCGCGCCGGCGAACGAGAGCGCGGCTTCGTCGTCGCCGGCCAGCAGCTCGGGCTCGGTGCCGAGCGCCGCACGGGCCACGGCGAAGAAGTCGTCACGGTTCTCGGCGTCGCGCGCGGCGCTCGTCGCCGCGGCACGGACCGCGCGCACGCCGTGCTCGTCGATTGCGGCGCGGTACTCGTCGAGCACCGCGACGGTCCGCGCGATCGCGTCGGGATGGAGGCGTCGCGTCGCGTCGACGCCTTGGCCGAGGCGCGTGATCCGCATGCGCCGGTCGAGCACGTCGATGCCGCCGGCGTCGTTCGCGTCGCCGATCAGCAAGCGCACGCTGTTGGTGCCGATGTCGACCGCGGCGACGCGCGTCACGACGCCGCTCCGTCGTCGTGGAGTCGCGCGGCGACCCACCGACCGACGGGGTCGTCGCCGCCGGCGAGGAAGTAGGCGTAGTGCGCGTGGAGACACTTGACGCCGACACGCGTGCCACCGACGCCGCCGAACGGACGGGGTCCGACGTGGTCGGGAGGGATCGCGTCGTCGCGCTCACGCGCGTATGCCGCGTGCGCGCGAGCGAGCGCCTCGGGATCGACGGCGGCCTCCGCGGCGCGCACGCCGCCGGCCGACTCGAGGCGGGCGACCGCGGCACCGACGTCGGGGTCGACCAGCCAGTACCGCGTCGGCATCGGGGTGCCGTCGTCGAAGAGGGGGGCGTTGCGGATCACGAGCGGCGCGCCGCTCGCCGTGCGCACGACGACCGCGAACTCGGCTCGCGGCGCGCGACCGAGCAGCTGGGTCAGCGCGGCGACGTCGGAGGCGGAGGCCACGACGTCCGAGTGTAGGGAACGGCGCGTCGCGCGCCTCTGGGGAGCCGACGGTCAGCCGTCGGCGGGATCGGTGCCGGTCGCCGTGGTGGTGGTCGTCGCGGTCGGCGACGGCGGGATCACCGCGTACGCGTCCTCGCCGGGGCGCACCATGCCGTACTGCTCGCGCGCCATCCGCTCGATCTCTTCGGGCGTCTCGAGGCGCGCGGCTTCCTCGGCCAGCCGGTCGTTCTGTTCGCGCAGGACCGCGAGGTCGTGCTTCGCGTCGCGCACGTCGCGCTGCTGCGCGAGGAGCGCTTGCGTGGGGAACACGAACAGGAACAGCGACGCCACGGTGACGAGCGTCGCGATGGCCACCCGGGCCCGGCCGTTGAGCCGCCGAACGCTCATCCGCGCGCCGCACTCCCGGCGAAGGCGGCGCCACCGGGGTACTCGGCGGCTTCGCCCAGCTGCTCCTCGATGCGCAGCAGCTGGTTGTACTTGGCGACGCGGTCGCTGCGCGCCGGCGCGCCAGTCTTGATCTGTCCGCAGTTGGTCGCCACCGCGAGATCGGCGATCGTGGTGTCTTCCGTCTCGCCGCTGCGGTGCGACATGACCGCCGTGTACCCGGCGCCGGTGGCCACACCGATCGTGTCGAGCGTCTCGGTCAGCGTCCCGATCTGGTTGACCTTGACCAGGATCGAGTTCGCGACGTTGCCATCGATCCCGCGACGCAGACGCTCCGAGTTCGTGACGAACACGTCGTCACCGACGAGCTGGATGCGCGCCCCCAGCTGTTCGGTGAGCGCCGCCCAGCCGTCCCAGTCGTCTTCGGACATGCCGTCTTCGATCGAGACGATCGGATAGCGAGCGCACAGATCGGCGAGGTACGCGGCGAACTCGCCGGCGGTGAAGCTGCGCCCCTCGCCGGCGAGCACGTAGCGACCGTCGGCGGACAGCTCGGTGGCGGCGACGTCGAGCGCGAGCGCGATCTCGGCGCCGGG
>DASUMP010000158.1:0-16698 GCA_036277635.1 Acidimicrobiia bacterium
AACCCGTACGAGACCGGCGAGCTCGTGCTCGTCGAACCCGACGTCGCCCAGTTCACGGGGTCCGACGGCACGTCGTTGGTCTTCACCCCCGCGCCCCCCGACTTCGTCCCTCTCGTCTGCGACTGACCCCTCGCGTTGGCACAGTTCTGTCACCCCTGCGGGTGCGAACGGTGCCTACGGGAGGGGTGGGCGTGCGTAGGGTGACCGGATGCGGGCGGTGGTGGTGCGCGACGGGCGACTCGACGTCGAGGAACGCGCCACCCCGACACCCGCACCCGACGAAGTGCTCGTGCGGGTGCACGGCGCCGGCGTGAACCGCGCCGACCTGTTGCAGCGTGCCGGCCACTACCCCGCGCCACCCGGCGTCCCCGTCGACATCCCCGGGCTCGAGTTCGCGGGCGTCGTCGAGGCGAGGGGTGCCGACGTCGTCGGCGTCGCCGTGGGTGATCGGGTCATGGGTCTCGCGGGAGGCGGCGCCCAGGCGACGCACCTCGCGATCCGTGCCGACCAGTGCACGCGCGTTCCCGACGGCGCCGACCTCGTGACGATGGGCGGCGTGCCCGAGGTGTTCGTCACCGCACACGACGGCATGGTCGTCCAGGGCCGGCTCCGCGCCGGCGAGTGGGTGCTCGTGCACGCGGTCGGCTCCGGCGTGGGCACCGCCGCGCTCCAGCTCGGCGTCGCGCTGGGCGCGCGCGTCGTGGGCACCGCGCGCACGCCCGACAAGCTCGACCGCGCCCGAGCGCTCGGACTCCACGCGGGGATCGTGCCCGCCCGCGTCGAGGACCCGCACGGTGGGCGCGCCCACGACCTCGACGTCGACGCGCTCGCCGCCGCGATCCGCGACGCGACCGGCGGCCACGGCGCCGACGTCGTGGTCGAGCTGGTCGGCGGCGCCTACGTCGACGCCGACCTCGCTGCCGCCGCGCCACGCGCCCGCATCGTGCTCATCGGCGCGCTCGCCGGCGCGCGGGCGTCGCTGCCGATCCTCACCGTCATGGGTCTGCGGCTCACGATCGTCGGGACCGTGCTGCGCAGCCGCTCACTCGACGAGAAAGCCGATGCCGTCGCCGCGTTCGCGCGCGACGTCGTGCCGCTGCTCGCCGACGGAACCCTCGAGCCGGTCCTCGACACGGTCGTGCCCATCGAGCGCGCGACCGACGCGTACGACCTGGTCGCGTCCGACACCACGTTCGGCAAGGTCGTCCTCGACTGCCGCTGAGCGCGCCGCCCCACCCCCGCTGCGCCACCCCCGGGGGCGTTGGTGCAGTTGACCCACGTGTCGTGTGGAGTCGCGCACCAACCGTGCCGCGACGTGGTGTTCTGCACCTACGGTGGGGTCAGCCGATCTCGACGATCAGCTGGCGTTCGGGGGCGCCCGCCGCGAGCACCCGGAACGGACGCTCCTCGGAGAGGCCGATCACCCAGCTGACGACGGCTTCGAAGTCGCCGGTGTTCACCGCGTGGCGCACGTATCGGGTGCCGGTGGGACGGAACTCCTTCGGGCCGTCGTAGGTCGTCTCGCCGGTCTCGAAGTCGTAGCCGTACGCGGGCTCCAGACGCACCACGAGGAACGCGGCACCGTCGACGCTCACGGGCTCACCCGACGCGTCCTGCGTGAACGGCCCGCTCTGGTACTCGACCGAGTAGCCGGCCTCCTCGGGCGCACTGTTCGTGGTGAACGTGAACACCACCGTGTCGGTGCAGCCGCTCGACGTCGACGCGATCTCGACGCCGTTCAGCAGCATCGCGCCGGAGGGCGGACCCTCCTTGCGCTCGGTCGTCGCGCCGTCGGGCGACGCGCACGTCGTGGTGGGCGGCGTCGTCGGCGCGACCGTGGTCGTCGTCGCGGCGGCCGTCGTCGTGGTGGCTTCGGTGCTCGTGCTCGACGCGGTCTCGTCGTCGTCGTCGCTGACCGCGACGGCGATCACGACGGCAGCGATGATCACGACGAGCGCCGCACCGATGGCGAGCGCGATGCGTTGCGTTCTGGTCATGGCCCCATCATCCTCCGCCGAGGTGCGCGAACCAGGGCATTCGGGCCCGCCGGTACGATCCCCTCCGCACGAGTTGACCCGCCCGCCCCGAGGAGGCGCCCCGTGTCCACGCTGCGTGACCTGCGCGACGACGACGTCGTCATCGTCGAAGCCGTCCGCTCACCGCTGGGTCGACGCAACGGCGGGCTCGCGACCGTCCACCCCGCCGACCTGCTCGGCGCCGTGCAGCGGGCCGCGGTCGAGCGTTCCGGCGTCGACCCGAGTGCGGTCGGCCAGGTCGTCGGCGGGTGCGTCAGCCAAGTCGGCGAGCAGACGTTCAACATCGCACGCACCGCGTGGTTGAGCGCCGGCCTCCCGCTCGAGGTCGCGGCGAGCACCGTCGACGCGCAGTGCGGCTCGTCGCAGCAGGCCACGAACCTCGCCGCCGCACTCGTGCGCGGTGGCGTCGTCGACGTCGCGCTGGCGTGTGGTGTCGAATCGATGAGTCGCATCCCCCTCGGCTCCGGCGCGAAGCGCGACTACGGACTCGGTCGGCCGCTGCCGCCGTCGTACGCGCAGCACTACGAAGCAACCTCGCAGTTCGAAGGGGCAGAGCGCATCGCCGACGCGTGGGGCATCACGCGCGCCGACTGCGACGCCTTCGGACTCGAGTCGCAGCAGCGGGCGCAGCGGGCATGGGCCGACGGGAGCTTCGAGCGCGAAGTGCTCCCGATCGATGCGCCCGACGTCGACGCCGACGGCACGCCCACCGGCAGCACCCACCACGTCGCGCGCGACGAAGGGCTGCGGGAGACGTCGCTCGAAGCGCTCGCGAACCTCAAGCCCGTGGCGCGCGAGAACGGCGTGCACACCGCCGGCAGCAGCTCGCAGATCACCGACGGCGCTGCCGCGGTGCTGCTCGCCACCGCGGGTCGCGCACGCGAGCTCGGCCTCCGAGCCCGGGCCCGGATCGTCGACCAGTGCCTCGTCGGCGTCGACCCGGTGCTGATGCTCACCGGTCCGATCGACGCGAGCCGGCGGCTCCTCGACCGCACCGGCATGACGATGGACGACATCGACACGATCGAGATCAACGAGGCGTTCGCGTCCGTGGTGCTCGCCTGGGAGCGGGAGCTGAAGCCCGACATGGCGCGGGTGAACCCGAACGGTGGCGCGATCGCGATCGGCCACCCGGTCGGCGCGACCGGCGCGCGCCTGGTCACGACCGCACTGCACCAGCTGGAGCGGATCGACGGCGAACGCGCGTTGATCACGATGTGCTGCGGTGGCGGGCTCGGCACCGGCACGATCATCGAGCGAGTGTGAGCCGGGCGTGACGACACTCGCGGAGCGGCTCGGCTACGCGCCTGACGCGAAGCTCGTGATCATCAACTGCGACGACCTCGGATCGTCGCGTTCCGCGAACGTCGCGGTCTACGAGGCGCTGCGCACCGGCGTCGCGACGAGCGCGTCCCTGATGGTGCCGTGCCCGTGGGCGCGCGACGCAGCCTCGATGTACCGGGGCGAAGACGTCGGCGTGCACCTCACGTTGAACTCCGAGTGGGAGACCTACCGCTGGGGCCCGATCACCCACTCCCCGAGCCTGCTCGACGGTGACGGCGGGTTCCCCCGCACCCTCGAGGACGCGTGGGACCACAACGATCTCGACGAGGTGCGCAAGGAGTGCCGCGCCCAGGTCGAGCGCGCGATCTACTGGGGCTTCGACGTGAGTCACCTCGACTCGCACATGGGCACGCTGCAGCTGCGGGCCGACTTCTTCGACGTGTACCTCGAGCTCGCGGTCGAGTTCGGCCTGCCGCTGCGCATGGCGCCGGCCGCCGCGGAGCGCATGATCGGCTTCCCGTACCGCCGGCTCGCCGCCGACGAGGGCGTCGTGTTCACCGACCAGTTCCTGCTGTGTCCGGTCGGTGCCCGCCGAACGATCGAACGGGCGCTGTTCGAGCTGCGGCCCGGTGTCACCGAGGTCTACGTCCACCCCGCGGTCGACACCGACGAGCTGCGCGCGTCACATCCCGACTGGGCGTCGCGAGTCGAAGACCACGCGTTCGTCGCGCGCGACTCGTCACTCCCCGACCTCATCGACCGCGCCGGCGCGGTCCTGATCGGGTACCGGGAGCTGCGGGAGCTCCAGCGAGCGGGCGGGTGAACGCACCCGCCGCAACCCTCGCGGAGCTGTGCGCGGCGGCGATGCCGCACGAGGAGCTGACCGCCGACGAGCTCGCATGGATCTGCTCGGGTCCGACCACGACGACCATCGGCGACGATCGCGCCGCCGCGGTGGTCACGATCGACACGATCGGCGAGTACGTCGGCGCCTGGCTGGTGCTCGTCGTTGTCCACCCCGACGACCAGGGTGCCGGTCGGGGGCGCGCCCTCGTCGACGAGGTGGTCGCCCTCGCTCGCGGCGCGAACGCGAGCGACCTCCATCTGGCCGCCGCGATCCCTCGCTACGTGTGGCCCGGGGTCGACGTGATGGACACGCGCGCGGCAGCGTTCTGCGAGGCGATCGGCTTCGCCGACGGTCCGCTCGGCATCAACATGGCGATCAGCACCGCGTTCCGTGCCGTGCCCCCCGACGGCGTGATCGTCGAGCGCGAGCTCGGGGCGGGCGCGCTCGAGCTGTGCGATCGCGCGTACCCGCACTGGCGCCCCGAGGTGGAACGCGCGATCGAGCTCGGCACCGCGTTCTCGGCCCGCGCCCCCGACGGCGCGACGGTCGGGTTCTCGTGCCACTCCGTGAACCGCCGTCGCTGGATCGGGCCCATGGCGACCGACCCCGACCGGCGGGCGGGCGGCATCGGCTCGGCGACGCTCGCCGCGGTGTGCGCCGATCTCGAGGCACGCGGCGAGCCCACCGGCGAGATCGCCTGGGTGAGCAACCTGCGCTTCTACGGCAAGTGCGGCGCGACCGTCAGTCGCGTGTTCCGCGGCGGCCGGCAGCCGCTCAGAGCGCCGCGGTGAGCGCGGCCGACAGCGCGGCGCGGTGCTCGACGTCGCGCGTGATCGGCAGCACCGCGAGCAGCACGCCGAAGTCGCCGGCCATCTTCATCTGCCCGCGCATGAACGCGACCGACAGATCGAGCGCGCCGTCGCGCACCGCCGCCGCATCGTCGGGGCTCAGCGTGAGGACGACCGCGGCCGCGGGCTCGAGCGGGGTGCTGGCGTCGGCCGCGGTGATGTCGCGGAGACGCCCGGCCTCGTAACGGGCGACGAGGCGCGCGGTCGGGCGCTTGCCCCGCGCCACGACCACCTCGACCGTCCCGGAGACCGACGCGCGCGTCATCCTCGGTCGTTCACCCGTTCCCGCACGCCCGCGAGCAGATCGGACTCGGGTTCACCGGGCTCGGTGTGCGTGTCGACGAGCGAGCGCGCGAGCACGTACTCCTCCCACGGGAACACTTCGCGCACGACGTCGTCGGGGAGGCGCATCCAGAATCCTTCGGGATCGACCTGGGTGCGGTGCGCGAGCAGCGCGGCGCGGCGCTTGTGCAAGAAGTCGCCGACGTCGACGAGCGTGGTGAAGTGGTCGTCGCGATCCGGAAAGCCACGTTCGAACCACGCGGCGAACGGACTCTCCTCGCCGCGCGCGCGGTACGCCGCGTCGAGCGCCTTGATGCGCCGCAGCGACCACGCCGTGTAGTACAGCTTCAGCGGTTGCCACGGCTCGCCCGCGTCGGGGTACTGATCGGGGTCTCCCGCCGCGTCGAAGGCGGGAACGGTGATCTCGTGCACCCGGATGTGGTCGGGGTGCGGATAGAACTCGCGGTCCTCGTGGTACGTGATGATCACGTGCGGGCGTTCGGCGCGGATGATGCGCACGAGGCGCTCGACGGCCTCGTCGAGCGGGGCGTTCGCGAAGTTGTCGGGACGGGCGTTGGTCTCGGTGTCGGGCATCCCGGAGTCGTGGTAGCCGAGCAGGTGCACGACGTCGTAGCCGAGCACGTCGGCGCTGGCCTGGAGCTCGGCCATGCGCACCGCGTGCAGGTCGGCGCGGATCTCGGGGGTGTCGGCCGCGGGGTTCAAGATGTCGCCGGCTTCACCGCCGGTGCAGCACACGAGGACGTTGCGGACCCCTTCCGCGTGGTACTTCGCGGTGCTCCCCGCCCCCTTCGACGCCTCGTCGTCGGGATGCGCGTGCACCTGGAGGATGCAGAGCTGCTCGGCCATGGGCGGACCGTACCGCAGGACCCTCCTCACGCCTCGCCGGCTGGCGGCGGGGCGGGCGCGCGCGTGAGCTCGTACACGTCGTGCGTTCCCATGCCGCGCAGCGGATACGCGTGCCGGACTCTCCACGCGTAGCCCGGCTGTTCGGCGAGCAGGTCGTGCACCGTGTCGGCGGCGAGCACGACGCCGGGCGCGGCGCCCTCGGTCAGGCGACTCGCGAGGTTGACGACCGGTCCGAAGTAGTCGCCGTCGCGCGCGAGGAGCGGGCCGGCCGCGAGTCCGGTCCGGACCGCCGGCAGCTGCGGGTCGGCGCGGACGTGGAGGTGCAGGTCGAGCGCGACGTCGACGACCTGGCCCGCGAACCCGACGTACATGACCTCGTCGCCGATCGTCTTGACCACACGGGCGCCGTGCTCCGCCACGGTGTCGTACGCGAGCTCCTCGAAGCGCGAGAGCAGCGCCGCGAGCGCATCGCCGTCGAGACGTTCGCTCAGGTCGGTGTACCCGGCGAGATCCGAGAAGCCGACCGCCAGCGAGCCCTCGCCCACCACGTCGCGCACGAGTCGACGCCAGAGGGCGGCGCGCAGCTGCACCCGGTGCACGTGGTCGAGCAGGCGGGCGAACGTCGGCCAGTCGAGCTCGTCGACCACGACGCGCGCCGTCGCGGCGGCGTCGCGCTCGCGCACCGCGATCGCGTCGACCATCTCGCCGATGAGCTCCGCTTCGACCGCAGCGAGTCGAGCGAGCGCGCTCGAGAGGACCCGGACCTGGTGCTCGAGCGGTTGGCTGACCCACGAACCGTCGACTCGGTGCACCGCGAGACGCAGCGCCTCGACGTCGTCGTCGGTGAAGACCTCGAGCCCCACGGGCACGTCGGCGAACCCGAGCGCGCGCCACAACGCACGCGCGGTCGCGACATCGGCTCCGGCGGCGTCGGCGAGGCCCTCGATGTCGTAGCGCGGCGACCCGGGAACGAGCACCCGATCGAGCGCGAGCAGCGCGAGCCAGCCGCCGCTCTCGGCCTGCTCGATCTGCTCGGCGGTGGCGCCCGTCCCGAGCAGCCACGTGCGCAGCTCGTCGTCCATCCGACGCATTCTGTTCGACGACCCGCGGTGCCGCGCGCCTCCCGGATCCGCGATCCGCTTCGGTAGCCTGCGGCCGGATGGACGGGAGCCCGGCTCGACGTGTGGCGCGCCCGTCCCCGCAGACCGCGGCACTGTGCGTCGGCGCCCTGTTCGCCGTCGTGCTCCTCCTCGGGGTGCTCGAGCGAGTCGTGTGGTCGGGCGATGTCCTCCCCGGTGTGCGAGTCGACGGCGTCGATGTCGCGGGGGCGAGCGAGCGCGCGGCGTTCGCCGACCTCTCCGCGCTCGCCGCCGAGCTCGAAGCCACCGCGATCGAAGCCCGCGCCGGCGACACCGAGCTCAGCGCGTCACCGAGCCTGTTCGGCCTCGACGTCGACGAGCTCGCCACCTTGCGCGCGGCGCGCCGCGCCGGACGCAGCCGCAACCCCCTGGAACAGGTGATCGGCACCGTCGCGCGCCGGTTCCGCGACGACGTCATCGATCTCGAGGTGCGCTACGACCCGGTCGGTGTCGCCGGCGTGCTCGACGGGTGGCAACAGCAGGTCGCCGACGGCATCGTCGAAGGCGACCTGCGCTTCGACGGGACCGAGGTCGTGGCCGTGTACCCCGAACCGGGAACCGGCATCCAGCGCGACGACGCCGAGGCGCTCCTCGTCGCGGCGCTGCGCTCGGCGTCGCGCGAGCGCCTCGACCTGCCCGTCGGTCGGGTCGAGCCCACCGTCGATCGCGCGGAGGTCGACGCGGCCGCGGCGCGCGCCCGCGCCGTCCTCACCGGCGAGTACGAGGTCCGCGTCGCCGACGCGACGCTCGTCGTGCGCCCACCCGCGATCGCGGCCGCGCTCGACGCAGTCGTCGACGACGGCGACCTGGCATTGAGCATCGACCCCGACCGCTTGCGCGCCGCGCTCGGCGAGGAGCTCACCGCAGTGGAGCAACCCCCGGTCGACGCGACCTTCGCCGTGAGCTCGTCGGGATCGGTGTCGGTGGTGCCGTCGCGCACGGGGAGCCTCGTCGACCTCGCCCAGGTCGGCGACGCGATCCTCGACGGGCAGCGGCGCATCACCGCCGCGCTCGAGGAGGTCGAGCCGGCCCGCAACACGGCGTGGGCCGAGGGGCTCGGCATCACCGAGCTCGTCTCCACGTTCACGACCAGGCACCCGTCGGGACAACCGCGGGTCACGAACATCCATCGGGCCGCCGACATCGTCGACGACGTCGTCGTCGAGCCCGGTTCGGTGTTCTCACTGAACGAGACGCTCGGACCGCGTACCGCCGAGCGCGGGTTCGTGAAGGCGCCGGTCTTCTACGGCGAGTTCACCGAGGACTACGGCGGCGGCGTCAGCCAGTTCGCGACGACGCTGTTCAACGCAGTGTTCTTCGGCGGGTACGAAGACGTCGAGCACAAGCCGCATTCGATCTACTTCTCGCGGTACCCGATGGGACGCGAGGCGACCGTCAACTACCCGTCCGTCGATCTCAAGTTCCGCAACGACTCGAAACACGGGATCCTCATCCGCACCGGGTACTCCGCCGACTCGATCTCGGTGAGCTTCTACGGCGACAAGGAAGGCAAGGTGGTGCGGGCCGAGGGCCCGAACGTGCTCGCCGAACGACCGCCGGAGACGAAGCCGATCGAGTGGCCGCTGCTCCCCGTCGGCACCGAGCAGGAGCTCGAGGCCGGGTACACGGGCTACGACGTCGAGGTGTTCCGCATCATCGAACGCCCGGGGCGGGAACCGGTCCGGGAGCGGTTCTTCTGGCGGTACCGCATGCTCCCGCGCACGGTCCTCGTCGGCACCGCCGTCCCGACCACCACCACGACGGCTCCCCCGCCCACGACCGCACCGCCGCCCACGACCACGTCGACCGCCCCGCCACCGCCGTAGGCCGACCGGCCCGACCTGCACGCCGGCCGGCCCACGCCGCTCAGGTCGGCCGCATCCACTGCCGATACCCCCACGGGAAGGGGATCGACCCGCAGTGAGGTGCGCGTGCTCGGTAGGAGGCTGGACCGCGGAGGATGGGGGCGCCGGACGTCGTCCCTGCTCGTCGCGCTCGCACTCGCCACCCCAGGTCTTCTCGCCACCACCGCGCCCCCGGCCGCCGCCGCTCCCCTGAAGGCGACCGCCTACCCGCCGAGCGGGGCGCTGCCGTTGAACCGGCCGGTCGTCGGGCTCGCGGCCACACCGAGCGGCGCGGGCTACTGGCGGGTCGCGTCCGACGGCGGCATCTTCACCGCCGGTGACGCGACGTTCCACGGCTCCACCGGCAACCTGCGCCTCAACCGCCCCGTCGTCGGGATGGCCGCGACCCCCACGGGCGACGGCTACTGGCTCGTCGCGTCCGACGGCGGCATCTTCAGCTTCGGCGACGCCCGCTTCTACGGCTCCACCGGCAACCTGCGCCTCAACCGCCCCGTCGTCGGCATGACCGCGACCCCGAGCGGCCGCGGCTACTGGCTCGTCGCGTCCGACGGCGGCATCTTCAGCTTCGGCGACGCGAAGTTCTACGGCTCCACCGGCAACCTCAGGCTGTCGCAGCCGATCGTCGGGATGTCGACCAGCCCGACCAGCAAGGGCTACTGGATGGTTGCGGCCGACGGCGGCATCTTCAGCTTCGGCGACGCGGTCTTCTACGGCGCGGCGGCGTCCGCGTGCCCCGACGCTCCCGCGATCGGCATCGCGTCGTCGAAGAACGCGGTCGGGTACTGGGTCGGGCTCGCGAACGCACGGACGTACGCGTTCGCCCCCGGGTCGAGCCCGTCGACGTGTTCGGCGAGCGATCGCGCCGAGGCCGACTTCCTCCGTCGGATCAACGACGAGCGCGCCGCGCGCGGGATCGCTCCGCTGCGTTCCGATTCCGAGCTCGCGACGTACGCGGGAGCGTGGAGCGCCGAGATGGCGCGCTCCGGCTTCCGGCACAGCAACCTCGGCAACCTGCTCACCGGGCGATTCAACCTCGTCGCGGAGAACATCGCGTCGGGCAGCGCCGGCGTCACCGCGGGTGCGCTCCACGGCGCCCTCATGCGCTCCGACGGGCACCGCGCCAACATGCTGGCGCCGGCGCTCGAGCTCGTCGGTGTCGGGGTGTACTGCCGCAGCGACGGCTCGATTTGGGTGACCCAGGTGTTCGCGCGGAACATGAGCTCCGGCTCGGGCCCCGCGATCACGGTGCCGCCGGCCAACCCGTTCGTCCGCACCGACAGCGGCTCCGCCAGCTGCTGACGTCGCGCAGTCTGCGCTCAGGCGATCGTCGGTTCGTCGCCGTCGGACGCGAGGGCGTGCGGGATGCGGCGCCCGGAGACGAACTCGGGGTGCAAGCGCACCCAACGATCGCGCCCGGCATCGCCGGCCCACGGCGCGAGGTCGAGCGCATCGAGTCGTGCGACTTCGTCGGGATCGACGACTTCGCGCGCCCGCCCGACGACGAGCACGCTCCATCCACTGCGGCGTTCGGCGTCGAGCGCGTCGACCTCGAACGCGATCACGGCGTGGTCGAGCGCAGCCCGCAGCTTCGTGCCCGGTGAGGTCCGGAAGACCACGTCGCGCTCGACCGTGCGGTAGTTCACGGGCAGGATCACCGGCAACGCCCCCACCGTCACCCCGACGCGACCGATCGACCCGCTCGCGAGCAGGTCGTAGCACTCGGGCTCCGTCAGCAGGTCGAGACCTTCGTCACGCAACATGGTGGGGGCACGCGTCGCTCGGACTCCGTGGCGCACCAGCACGGATTCGGGCCATTGTCGGGTGCGTGCCTCGCGGGCAGGCAGGGCCGATGGTCCCGAATGCCCGGACGTCGGCGGCGACGGTCCGGGCCCGAAGGTCGTACGCTGAGAGTCCGCACGATCTCTCCGTGGGGGCAACCGAGCACTTGGTGGACTCGCAGGATCAGCACCTGAACGCCCTCACCGACGCCGCGCTCCGCCAGGCGCTCGAAGCCGCCCCCGACGGCGTCCTGATCGTCGACCACGGCGGCACGATCCTCTACGCGAACCCGACCCTGGTCGACCTGTTCGGGTACGCCGACGACGAGCTCGTCGGACGACCCGTCGAAATGCTGGTGCCCGAGGGTGCCCGTCCGGCGCACACGAACAATCGCCGCGACTACGTCGACCACCCGCGCACCCGTCCGATGGGGTCCGGCCTCGACCTGCGCGGCCGTCGCAAGGACGGTCTCGAAGTTCCGGTCGAGATCAGCCTGAGCCCGGTTCCCGACAGCGCACCGCCGCTCGTGGTGGCGATCGTCCGCGACGTGCAAGAACGCCGCGAGGTCGCGGAGGCGTTGACACGAGCGCAAGAAGCGCTCGCGCTCGTCGAGGATCGGGAGCGCATCGCACGTGACTTGCACGACACCGTCATCCAGCGGCTGTTCGCAGTCGGCCTCTCGCTCCAGGGTGCACTGCTGCGCACGACGGATTCCGACCTCGTCGATCGACTCGAACGGGCCATCGACGAGATCGACACGACGATCAGAGACATCCGCACCGCGATCTTCGCGCTCCACTCGCGTCGCACGGCGGGATCCGGCCCGCGCGATGCCGTACTCGCCATCGTCCACGAAGCGTCGCGTGCGCTGGGGTTCGAACCGCACGTGCACTTCGACGGACTCGTCGACAGCTCGATGCCGGACGCGATCCGTGCCCAGCTGTTGCCGACGTTGCGCGAATCGCTCACCAACGTCGCGAAGCACGCGCGCGCGACGCGCGTCGACGTCGAGGTCGTGGTCGACCGCGAGGTCGAGCTCCGGGTGCTCGACAACGGCGTCGGAGTGCCCGAGGAGACCACCGCACACAGCGGCCTCGGGAACATCGCGGATCGAGCGTCGCTGCTCGGCGGATCGTGCACGGTCCGCCGCCGACCGGAAGGTGGAACCGTCGTCGAGTGGCGAGTGCCCCGAACCTCAGCCTGAGCGCGTCACCCGTGCGCCGGCGGCGACGTGGCAGCAGCAAGGAGCGCGACCACCTCGTCGTCGGTCGTCGCCACGAAGTCGTCGTACCACTCGCCCACCGCCCACATCCGTTCCGGCTCGACGAGCACCACGACCTCGTCGGCCACGCTGCGCAGTGCCGCCGCAGTCTCGGGCGGCGCGACGGGAAGCGCGAGCACGACCCGGTCGGCGCCGAGCGCGCGCACGATCGCGACCGCGGCGCGTGCGGTCGCACCCGTCGCGACGCCGTCGTCGACCACGACGACGGTACGACCCTGCAGATCGAGGCGGGTTCGGCCGGCGCGGTAGCGGCGGACTCGCCGTTCGAGCTCGGCGCGCTCGCGGGCCTCGACCGTGGCGAGCGCCTCGGGCGAGACCTCGCGCAGGCGCAGGACGTCCTCGTTGAGGACGCGCACGCCGTCGTCACCGATCGCCCCCATCGCGAGCTCGGGCTGACCGGGGACCCCCAGCTTGCGGACCACCACGACGTCGAGCGGCGCACCGAGCGCGCGGGCGACCTCGGCGGCGACTGGTACGCCGCCGCGGGGCAGGCCCACGACGACCGCGTCGGAGGGCGCCCGGGCGGCCAGAGCCTGACCGAGCCGTCGCCCGGCGTCGCACCGATCGCGGAACCGCACCTCGCGATGTTCGCGCTCGGTCAGTCGGAGCGCACCCGGCTCACTCGCCAGGCGAGGCGCGGGGTGCGGGACTCGGGTGCGGAACGCCGCTGCGCGACCTCCCAGCCGATCTCGAGCAGGGCGCACGCAGCCGCGGCGACACCGAGACCACCGATCACCGCGCCACGGCGCGGGAGATCGAGCGCGTAGAAGTCGCGCAGCTCGGGGACCGCGATCGCGACCACGAAGAGGGCGACCATGCCGCCGACGAGCAGCGCGCGCCACGGCGTGATCGGCCGGGCGAGAACGGCGAGGATGTAGAGGCCGATCACCAGCAAGGCCAGCGTCGCGGTCGTGCGGGCCTCGTCGAGCGATGCTCCCGCCGCGTCGCGCGCGATCGCGTACGCGCCGAAGGTCGCTGCCGCCGCGATCACGCCTGCCGGGATCGCGAACCGCAGCACGCGCCCGACGAATCCGGGCACGTAGCGCCGGCGATTCGGCGAGAGGGCGAGGAAGAACGCGGGGATCCCGATGGTCAGGCTGCTGATGATCGTCAGGTGACGAGGCAGGAACGGGTACTCCCACCGCGCCACTCCGACGGCGATGGCGAGGAGCATCGCGTACACGGTCTTGGTCACGAAGAGGTTGGACACTCGTTCGATGTTCGCGATCACCCGGCGTCCCTCGGCGACGACCCCGGGCATCGTCGAGAACCTTCCGTCCATCAACACGAGCTGCGCCACGGCGCGGGTCGCTGGCGCGCCGCTCCCCATCGCGATGCCGATGTCGGCGTCCTTCAGGGCGAGCGCATCGTTCACTCCGTCGCCGGTCATGGCGACGACGTGACCACGTGACTGCAGCGCGGCGACGATGGCCCGCTTCTGGTGCGGGGTGACGCGACCGAACACCGAATGCCGTTCGAGCACCTCGGCGAGCTCGTCTTCGTCTGCGGGCAGCGTGCGGGCGTCGACGGCCTCCTCGGCGCCGCCGAGTCCGACCCGCCGGGCCACGGCGGCGACCGTGCGCGGGTTGTCTCCCGAGATGACCTTCAGCTGCACGCCTTGCTCCGCGAAGTAGCGCAACGTGTCGGCGGCGTCGGCGCGCACCTTCTCCTCGAACAGCACCAGCGCGACCGGGACCAGCGCGTCAGGGAGCGTGTCGCCGCGCAGTGGCGCGTCGGTCGTCGCGAGCACGAGGACGCGACGACCGGCCGACGCGAGCTCGTCGGCTCGACGGCGCACTTCGGTCCCGGGTCGATCGGCGAGCACCATCTCCGGGGCGCCGAGCACCCACGACCCGCGGCCCGCGAACGACAGAGCGCTCCACTTCCGAGCCGACGAGAACGGAACGCCGTCGCTTCGCTCCCATCCGCTCGGAGACCTGAACGCGTCGCGGAGCGCGTGCACGGTGGCGTTGCCGTGCTCGTCGGCTGCGAACGCGCCGAGTGCGTCGCGCACCGATCCACCCGGATCGTCGACGATCACGAGCTCGTCGAACACCACGACGCCTTCGGTGAGCGTTCCCGTCTTGTCGAGGCACACGACATCGACGCGCGCCAGACCTTCGACCGCGGGGAGCTCCTGCACGAGGACTCGCCGGCGCGCGAGCGTGATCGCGGCGATCGCGAACGCGACGCTCGTGAGCAGCACCAGCCCCTCGGGGACCATCGCGACGACGCCCGCGACGACGCCGGCCATCGCCTCGCGCCAGCCCTCGTGGGCACGGAACTGGCTGAGGGCGAGCAGCGCGGCGGTCGGGGCGAGCGCCCACGTCACGTACACGAGGATCTGGTTGATCCCCGTGACGAGCTCCGAGCGCACGAGCCCGAACCGGCGGGCTTCGGTGGCGAGTCGCCGGGCGTACGCGTCGGCACCGACCGCGGTGGTCTGGAAGCGACCGTGACCCGCGACCACGATCGAGCCCGACAGCACTTCGGCACCCGGAGCCTTCGCGACCGGGTCCGACTCGCCGGTGAGCAGCGACTCGTCGATCTCGAGCCCGTCCGCTGCGACGATCGCGCCGTCGGCGGGGACCTGGTCACCGGCCCGCAGCTCGACGATGTCGTCGAGGACGACCGCTTCGAGTGCGACCTCGAGTGAGGCGCCGTCGCGCACCACGATCGCCCGCGGCGCGTTGAGCACCGCGAGTCGATCGAGCGTGCGCTTGGCTCGCATCTCCTGCACGATCCCGATCAGGGCGTTGCTGACCAGCACGATGCCGAACAGCGCGTCCTGGATCGGTCCGACGACCACGATGACCGCGAGCATCGTGCCGAGGATCGCGTTGAATCGCGTCGCGACGTTCGCGCGCACGATCTCGCGAAAGGTGCGGCTGGTGTCGTCGCCCGCATCGTTCGTGAGCCCGTCGGCGACGCGGGCGCGCACCTCCTCCGCGGTGAGGCCCGTCGAAGGCGTCGACGGACGACTCCGCTCCGCCGCGCGCACGGGAGCGACGTACGCGTGGGCGTCGGCCATCCCGGGAACGTACCCGCGACGCGCGCGGGCGGACGCGCCGGTCCCGGGCACCGTAGGCTCGTCGCGCACCCCGGGAGGCGCCGCGATGCCCGAGTATCCCTCGCAATGGGAGAGCGACGTCGTGCTCGCCGACGGCGGCACCGTCCACTTGCGCCCGATCCGCACCGACGACGACGACGCCCTGCTCGGGCTCTACGAACGCCTCTCCGACGAGTCGATCTACTTGCGGTTCTTCTCGCCCGTTCCACGACCGACCGCAGCGCAGCTCGAGCACCTCACCCTCGTCGACTACCGCGACCGGTTCGCGCTCGCGGCGTTGCTCGGTGACGACATCGTCGCGGTGGCCCGCTACGACCGCGTCGGGGAGGACGAAGCCGAAGTCGCGTTCACGGTCGAAGACTCCCAACAGGGGCGAGGCCTCGGCACGATCATGCTCGAGCACCTCGCCGAAGTCGCGCGCACGTTCGGGATCCATCACTTCCTCGCCGACATCCTCCCGTCGAACCGCAAGATGCTCAACGTGTTCCGCGACGCGGGCTGGGAGATGGTCCGCAGCTTCGAGGAAGGCACCGTTCGGGTCGCGTTCTCGATCGATCCCACCGAAGCATCGATGGCTGCGGTCCACGAGCGAGAGCATCGTTCCGAGGCCTTGTCGGTCGCGCGACTGCTCGCACCGCGCTCGATCGCCGTGATCGGTGCGAGTCGCGACCGCGGCACGATCGGCCACGAGCTGTTCCGCAATCTGCTCGAGTACGGGTTCGAAGGACCTGTGTATCCGGTGAACCCGTCGGCGCCGCACGTCGCGGGCGTCCGGGCGTATCCGTCGCTGCGCGAGGTCCCTGACGCGGTCGACCTCGCCATCGTCGTCGTGCCCGCTCTCGCCGTCCCCGCCGTCGTCCAGGACTGTGCCGCCAAGGGCGTACGCGGCCTCGTCGTCATCACGGCTGGATTCGCGGAGGTCGGCGACGAGGGGCGCGCCCGTCAGCGAGAGCTGGTCGAGGCCGCCCGGCGCAACGGCATGCGCATCATCGGGCCGAACTGCCTCGGCGTCGTCAACTCCGATCCTGCCGTGCGCATGAACGCCACGTTCTCCCCGATCGCTCCCGTCCACGGCAACGTGTCGTTCCTCTCCCAGTCCGGTGGACTCGGGATCGAACTGATGCACCGCGCCGGACAGCTCGGCATCGGCATCGCGTCGTTCGTGTCGGTGGGCAACAAGGCCGACGTCAGCGGCAACGACTTGTTGCAGCACTGGGAGGAAGACAACAACACCGACGTCATCTTGTTGTACCTGGAGTCGTTCGGGAACCCGCGCAAGTTCGCGCGAGTCGCGCGGCGCGTCGCGCGCGTGAAGCCGATCGTCGCGGTCAAGAGCGGGCGCACGACCGCCGGCACACGCGCCGCGTCGTCGCACACCGCGGCGATGGCGTCATCCGAC
>DASUMP010000159.1:0-5360 GCA_036277635.1 Acidimicrobiia bacterium
GTGGGCGTCACAACGACGCCGCGCGTAGCGCTGCAGCGGTTCGTAGACGAGGCTCACCAACGCCTCGAAGCGAAGGCGGCGTTCATCGGTCTGAGTATCCACCCACGCGCCTGTGTCCGGCACAGCCACGATGCTTTCAGAAGCGAGCTCGCAGAAATGAGCCCCCGGGGACTCATGCGCGGGTGAGCCGGGCGAGGCACGCTCCCCGTGCGGCACCAGGCGCCGCGACGCCCGAGTCGGCGCGGGATGGGAGAGGTCCGATGACTGAGCGCGGCATGCACGAGCGACGCCGGCCGAAGGGGCTGCGTGGGGTGTTCGCGGTGGGGCTCAGTCTGGGACTGCTCTGCGCGGCGGCGGTCGTCGCGACACCGGCGGGCGCGGCCAGGCCGATCATCCCCGATGAGCCGGTCCCGCTCTCGCCGGCTGGCCAGATCATCGACGCGACCCCCACGTTCACGTGGGCGGCGGCCGACGACGCGGCGACCTACGAGGTGCGCGTGTACCGCGGCAAGCGCGTCGTGGCGTCGCAGTCCGGGATCAGCGGCACCTCGTGGACGAGTCCCGTGCTGCCGACCAACGTCGATCTCTCGTGGAAGGCGCGCGGCATCAGCGCGACGGGCAAGGTCGGTCCGTACAGCAGCGGCCAGCCCACGTTCCGGGTCGTGGTCCCGGCGGTGGGCGACGCGTGGGGCGGTGGACTGATCGCCTACGTGTTCCAGCCCGGAGATCCCGGCTACGTCGCCGACGAGACGCACGGCCTCGTCGTCGGGCCGTACCCGTTCAGCTTCGGTGGCGGTCCGAACACCGGCTGGTACCTGCGCGAGGCGTGGTGGCGCCCGTGCACGAGCGACTTCTACGGCACGATCACGTGTGCCGGTGGTACCGACCAGATCGGCACGTCGACGGCGCTCGGCAGCGGCGCCACCAACACCGCTGCGATCATCTCGTACTACAACCAGGCCGCGCCGTTGCCGTACTCGCATGCCGCCTCGATCGCCGACAGCGTGTCGGGCAACGGATACAGCGACTGGTACCTGCCGAGCAAGGACGAGCTCGCCAAGCTCCACGCGAACCGGCAGGTGTTCATCGACAACATGAACGCGGGCAAGCCCTATATGAACTTCGACGGGATCGCCTACGCGACCTCCTTCTGGAGCTCGTCGGAGGTGGACTCGAACTTGGTGTGGGCGCTGAACTGGAACGATCCCAACCCGGCCACGGCATGGTTCGGGGGGACGCGGAACGCGACATCGGCGATGATCGTGTTCCGGACGTTCTAGGAGCCGGTCACGCGTCGAGCTCGAAGATCGCTCGGAGCTCCTCGCGTGAGGTGATCCCGAGCTTGCCGTACACGTGGTTGATGTGGTTGCCGACGGTACGCACGGAGAGGAACAAGGTGTCGGCGATCTCGCGCTTCGACGTGCCGCGGGCGGCCATCATCGCGACCTCGTGCTCGCGCTTGGTCAACGTGGTGATCGCCGTCCGGCCGCTGATCGCTTCGAGCATGGGAGTGATCGCGCGTCCGAGCCCGCGGCGGAGCTCGGCGGCGCGGATCGCAGCCTCGCGTTGGCGTGCCGCCAGACCGCCGGCGGCGGCGATCGTGCTCGCGCCCGCGCAGCACTCGGCCGCGTGCAGACGCCAGCCCGCCGACTCGAACGCGGCCGACGCGGCGAGCAGCCCGTCGAAGTCGCGGTTCGCGAGCGCCGACGCGTGGTGCGCGAACGTCTCGACGACGACGCCGTCGCACGCGGCGGCCGCGTCGGTGAGGTCGGCGAGCACGCGGGCGGGATCGACGCCGAGACGCATCGCGTCGTGCAACGCGTACGCGCCGAGGGCGGTGCGGCCGTCGTCGAGCAAGGATCGGCCGCTCTTCTCGGCGAACGACTGGGCCTGGGTCCGTTCGCCGCGCGCCCACGCCGCCCACGCCCGCCCGAGATCCACGTCGACGTCGATGTTGTGGATCCCGTCCCGGCGTGCCTCGTCGAGCTGACGCATCGCGCTCTGGGCTCCGGGTGCGTCGCCCGTCACGCCACAAGCCTGGGCGAGCGCCGCGAGCGACCACGGCAACATCGCTCCCGGGTCGACCGCGCGCAGCAACGCGGTCGAGTCGCGCAACCGGGTCGTCGCCTCGTCGAGGTCGCCACGCGCGAGCGCGGATCGCCCGAGCATGAACGACCACACGCCGCGGAACGGATCGTCGATCCGCCGGACCGCTTCGTCGTGCAGCGCGCCGACCAACACGTCGACCTGCTCCAAGCCGCCGGCGAAGAGCTGCGTGATGAACGCCGCGACCATCACACCACCGCTCGCGTAGTGCGCGAGGTCGCCACCGACGCTCAGCGCGAGCTGCATCGCGATCGGGAGCTCGGCGGTCACCTCGTCGAGACGCCCGCAGCACGCGGCCGACGGCAGCACCCCGGCGTACGCACGGGAGCGCGCGACATCGTTGGCGTGCTCGTCGTCGAGCACCGACCGACCGATGGCGATCGACTCGAGGGCGCGGCCCGCGAACATCAGCATCTGGGCGCGTTGGCCGACGAGCTCGAGTCCGAGCGGGTAGCCGGCGCGCTCGATGCCGAGCTGGATGCGGGCGTCGGCGTCGTCGAAGCGGTCGAGCCCCCAGAACAACGACGACGCGACGAGCAGGTCGGCTCCCGCGACGTCGGCTGGGCTCGCGTCGGAAGGCGGGTCACCCAAGAGCGCGATGAGCTCGTCGTGGCGGCCTTGCCAGTAGAGGACGTTGCCGAGCAGCAGGGCGCTCTCGGCCGAACCGTCGGCGTCGAAGGCCGCGCGCGCGAGGCGCTCCGCGAGCGGGAGGTCGGCGCGGCTCCCCGCTTCTCGCACGGCGACGCGCAGCGCGTGGGGGTCGCACGGCGCTCCCGCGTCGAGCTGGAGCACCACGACGCGCAGCTGGTCGTCGCGACGGCGGGCCCCGGTCGCCGCCAAAGCCGCAGCGACGTCACGCGATCGCGCCGCGCGCCGTGCCGGCCCCATGGTGTCGCGCACCACTTCGGCGTAGAGCGGGTGCACGAGGCGCAGCTCGCGACGTAGTCCCGACGTCTGCCAGACGACGAGGCCGTCGTCCTCGGCGAGCGCCAGCGCGCCGAGCGCACCGAGGTGGGAGACGACCGCGGGTCCGAACGGTTCGCCGATCGCCAGGAGCTCGACGAGGGTCGTCACGTCGGGCGGGACCGCGGCCAGCCGGTCGCGCACGAGCTGGTGCACGCTCGCCGCGTCGAGCGTCGACGCGGTCCACGACCACACGCCGTCGCGCTCGATCAGCGAACCGGTCGCGCGACCGTGGCGCACGAGCTCGCGCGCGAACAGCAGGTTGCCGCGCGTGACGTCGTACAGCCGGTAGCGCGAGCGGCTGTCGAGCGGTCCGCCGAGCGCGGACTGCAACAGGGTGCCGAGCTGGTCCTCGTCGAGCGGTTGGAGGTCGACGCGCGGGACGTAGTCGTCTTTCCACAGGCGCGTGATCGCATCTGGGCTCGGTTCGCGCGAGCGTGCCGTCGCCACGACGCGCGCGCCGGCCCGTGCCGCGAGGAGGACGAGCCCGGCGGACGCCTCGTCGAGCAAGTGCGCGTCGTCGACTGCCAGGACCAGCTCCTCGAGCGGCCCGGACGCGAGGGCGTCGAGGGCGCGGGTGAGCGCTTCGAACGGAGCCCCACCGTCGAAGCCGATGGCCAGCGCACCGGCGAACGCGCCGAACGGCACCGACGACAGCGAACGTGTCGCGCCGACGTGCACGACGCGCTCCGGCGCGGGGACGAGGCGCTCGACGAGCTCGCCGAGCAACCGCGTCTTGCCCACCCCGGGTTCGCCGACGATCACCGCCCCACGGCCGCCGTCGGCGACGATCGCCGCGACTTCGCGCTCACGCGCCGCGAACGGCCAGCGCCGATCGGTGCCTCCCACCATGCGCCGAGGGTAGAGCCGTGGCGGAGGCGAGGCGAGCGGCGAGAATGGCGGCAGTGCGCGCGGCGACTCCCGAAGAAGCGATCAGGAACGCGCACGCGTGGTTCGAGGTGAACAGCGGGTGGGCGCCGCCCACCGACGACACGCTCGAGGAGTGGGCTGCCGACGGGATGTGCCGCAGCCCCGACGAGTGTCTCGTCACACCCGACGGGTGGTGCGAACACGGGCTCGCGTCGTGGTGGCTGATCCTGCGCGCACTCGACGGCTGAGCTCGACTGGATCGTTCAGGCTCCGACGCACGCCTCGACCGCGTCTTCGAGCGCGGCGGTCGTCGCGGCGGACGGCTCCGCGTCGTCGGCGAACGCGAGGAAGGCTTCGCGCGCCACGCCGTCGTCGAGCTCACCTGCGATGCAGTCGGCTTGTGCGTCGGTGATCTCGCCGGCGGAGGCGATCGATTGGACGAAGAGGTCTTCGAGGCAGGCGTCGTCGGCGCTCTCGAACACGAGACGCGCGAGCTCGGCGTCGTCGGGCTCTTCGGCGTCGTCGCCGAGCACGATCTGATCGACGAAGATGGGAGCGAACGCCTCTTCGTCGACTTGCTCGGCCAGACAACCCGCGTCGAACTCGACTTCCTCGGCGAAGCCCGCCGCGAGGAGTCGGCCCATGTCGGTGCACTCCACTGCGGCCGTCTCGAGTGCGGCGCGCGTGTCCGCATCGACCGCGACGTCGACGTCGCTGAGCGAGTCGGCGGCGGCGAACTCATACGGCGAGATGCCCTCCTCGTCGAGGAAGTCGGCGTCGGCTGCGTCGACGATCGCGACGGCGAGACACTCGCTCTCCGCTCCGGTGAGCGCGATGTCGCCCTCGTCGGTGGGTTCGGCCAACTCGTCGGCGAGCGCATCCACGTAGGGCTGCGCAGTGGCGTCGGGAGCGGTGGTGGTTGTCGGCGCGTCGGTCGTGGCTCTCGAGTCGTCGTCGCCGCCGCACGCCCCCAACACGAGCGCGCCCGCTGCCACGCACACCAGGCCCCGCACCCACCCGGTCTTCGCCGTCACCGCCCGACCGTACCGCCCCCCACCCGTCCGCCGACGCACCGGATTCCGGCTTTGTGCGGCCCACACGTCGTTCCACGACGTCGTGGGCGCACAAAGCGGTGGATCTGCTCGTTCGACTCGGGGGTGGGGAGACGAGGAGGTCAGCGGACGACGTCGGGGGTGCGGTGCAAGCGGATCTCGGCGCGTTCGGCGATGGCGCCGTAGTACGCATTCCGCTTCTTCGCGATGCGACCCGTCGGCTGCGGCTCGGCCGCGAGGGCTTCGGGGTCGAGCTGCGAGTTGAGGCCGTCCTTCAAGAGCGCGAGCGCTTCGGTGCGCAGCTGCGAGATGCGGGACTCGCTCACGCCGAGCTCGTCGGCGATGTCCTGCATCGTCCGCTCCTCGAAG
>DASUMP010000160.1:0-26606 GCA_036277635.1 Acidimicrobiia bacterium
CGCCGCGTCGAGGAACGACACGTCGAAGCGCACGTTGTGACCCACGATCACCGCGCCGCCGAGGAACTCGAGGAACGCGGGCAGCACCTCGCGCACGCGCGGCGCGGGGATCACCATCGACTCGGTGATCCCGGTGAGCACCGTGATCATCGGTGGGATCGGCACGCCGGGGTTCACCAGCGTCTCGAACGTGCCGAGCAGCTGCCCGCCGCGCAGCTTCAGCGCGCCGATCTCGGTGATCGCGTCGGAGCCGGCGACCGCGCCGGTGGTCTCGAGGTCGACGACGACGAACGTGACCTCGTGGAGCGGCGTGCCGAGGTCGTCGAGCGACTGCTGCCGAGCGACGACCGGGAGCGGCTCGGCGCCGGGCACGATCCCGGCCAGCGCGGACGTCGACGGCATGGCGGGAGACCATAACCGAACAGACGTTCGTGCGAAAGCATGTTCGATTCGAGGGCCGAGATCCGTGAGGGGGCGTCGATAGGATCGGCGTCGTGCCCACTCGCTACCGCTGCTCGGCGTGCGGCAACCTCACCCGCTTCGACGTCACCGCGACCCGACGCACGCGGGCGTTCCACCACTTCGATCTCGCCGGTGAGCTGACGGTCGAAGAGGAGGAGGTGCTCGAGGAGACCATCGAGCACGTCGGCTGCCGGTGGTGCGGCGCGACCGGCAGCGCGATCGAGGTCATGGCCGTCGAGGCCGACGCCGACGCGCTGGGCGCGTCGGGCGCGCCGGGCGCGTCGTGAACGCCGACGTGTCGGGGCGCGGCTACTCGCCGAGGAGCTGCACGACGAGCTGGCGCGTGCGCGGGCGGTCGTCGAAGTCGATGCACACGATGCGCTGCCACGTTCCGAGGAGCAACGCACCGTCGCGGAACGGCACCGTCACCGACGGCCCGATCAACGCCGCACGCGCGTGGCTGTGCCCGTTGGTGTCGCCGTTGCGCACGTTGTGGTCGTACTCGTCGTCTTGGGGCGCGAGGTGCTCGAGGATCCGGTTGAGGTCGGCGTTCGCTCCCGGCTCGCACTCGATGGTGCTCACCCCGCACGTCGTGTGCGACACGAACACGGTGCACACGCCGTCGCGCAGCCCCGAGTTGTCGATGGCCTTCTGGGCCCGGTCGCTCACGTCGTGGATGTCGCCGTCGCCTTGCGTGGCGAGCGTGAAGTCCTCGTACTTGACCGCCATCGACTCCTCCGAGACCCGCCGCCGTGCCGGACGGCGTGCCCGACCGGGCGAGTCTACGGAAGCCGTTCGCGGACCAGCACTTCGGAGCCACGGGTGACCGACGACCACCTCCCCGTCAACGACGCGCTCCTCGAGCCGCTGCTCGACGCGGCCATCGACGCGCTCCACGCGCTCGACGCCGAAGAGCTCCCGCTCGGCCTCCGGCGCCTGCAGGGTTTCGACCGGCGGGGGTTCGCGAGCACCCAGGGGCGCCGCGACCTGCGGCGCGCGCTCACCGACGAGGACGGGTTCCGCAAGGAGGTCGTCGAGCGATTCCTGGCCCGCCCGGAGGCGGCCGCGATCCTCGAGCAGTGGTCGGCCGAGCGGGCGACCGAGGTCGCCGACGACGCCGACGGGCGCGGCGATCTGCCCTTGCTCGCGTCGGTGCTCTACGCCGCGCGCCCCGACGGCGCGGCGTTCGGGATCGGTGTCGTCGTCGCGCTGCACGAGGGGCGACGCCGCGAGGGAGACGCACGCTCGGTCGCGGAGACCGAACGTCGTCGGCGGGAGGAAGCCGTCGAAGCCCAACGCCGCGCCGACGACGCGCGTCAAGCCGCGGAGGACCAGCTCGCCAAGGTGTCCGAGCAGCTGCGCGACGCGCGCAGCGACCGGCGCGAGCGTGAGGCGCGCGCCGCGAGCGAGACCGCGGCCGAACGCCGGCGTGCCGACGCGCTCGCCGCCGACCTCGAGCGCGCGCGGGCAGCGACCGAGGACCTGCAACGACGACTGACCGGCGAAGCCAAACGCGCGCGCGACCTCGAAGACGAAGTGCGGAGCCTGCGCGCGCAGGTCAACGAGCTCGCCGGCGCGATCGACCTCACGGGTTCGTCCGGACCCGCGCTCGAGCCGCGCGACGCTCGGCGGCTGTCGCAGGCGGCCACCACGGCGCGCAAGCTCGCGGAGGCGCTCGACGAGGTGTTGCGTCACGCCGGCGCGACACCGTCGACGCCCTCGTCGACGCCGACGGCGGACGCGCCGGCGCATCCGGGCGCCACCGCGAGCCCGCCGCCCGAACGGCCGCTGGCGCGTCGGGTCCCGCCCAAGCTGCCGCCGGGTCTCGTCGCCGACTCCGTCGACGGGGCCGACGCGATGCTGCGCGGCCCCGGCGTGGTGCTCGTCGTCGACGGCTACAACATCACGAAGCAGGCGTGGCCCGACGCGACGCTCGCCGACCAACGCGAGCGACTCGCGCAACGCCTCGCCGCGCTGCACACGCGCTGCGGATGCGAAGCGGTCGTCGTCTTCGACGGCGACGGCACGCCCGGCATCCCGTCGCTGCGCCGCCCCGGCCTCCACGTGATGTTCTCGGCGCCGGGCGAAGAGGCCGACGAGGTGGTCGTGCGGGAGGTCACCGATCTCCCCAAGCGCGTCCCCGCGGTCGTCGCCTCCTCCGATGCCTGGGTGCGGGAGCACGCCGAGGCCGCCGGCGCGGTCGTGGTGTCGGCAGCCACCCTCATCGCCTGCCTCCGCTCCGTCTGACCCTCCCAACCCCCGACCAAGGGACAACCAGGTACCGATTCGGTACTTCGTTGTCCTCTGCTCGGGTGGGGTGGTTGGTGTCGCACCCTGTCGTCATGATCGGGGCATGGACGACCTCGAGCGCGCTCCGAACCGGCGACCGATCCCGCTGCGCACCATCGACTGCGGCGAGTGCGCGATGCACGACACCGCGGCGTGCGACGACTGCGTCGTCAGCTTCGTGCTCAGCCGGGAGCCGGGCGACGCGCTGGTGATCGACGCGGAGGAGGAGCGGGCGTTGCGGGCGCTCGGCGACGGCGGGCTCGTGCCGCGGCTGCGTCACCGCCCCCGCCGCGCCGTGTGAGCAGCAAGCCGGGCGCTACTTGCCGTGCTTTCCCTGGCTGATGTTCAGCAAGTCCATCGCGCCGGTGCCGCTCGCCTTGATGCCGCGCGCCACCACCGAGACGTCCCACCCCTCGGCCTGCTCGCGTAGCGCGCCCACGGTGCACCGCTCCTTGCCGCCGAGCACCGAGAACGGGTCGTACTGGAACAGGCGCATCGCGTTGCGGTGCGAGATCTTGTCGATGTCGGCGTCGGACACGCCGCCGGCGGCTTCCATCTGCTTCATGAAGTGCTCGGGTGACTGCGGCCACGACGAGTCGGAGTGCGGGTAGTCGCATTCCCAAGCGACCATGTCGATGTTCATGCGGTGGCGCATCTCGACGCCTACCGCGTCGTCGATGAAGCAGAGGACCACTTGCTCGTCGAGCACCTGGCTCGGGCGGCGCGCACCCATGTCCTGGCCGGTCCAGAAGCGGTGGCGCTCGTACGTGTAGTCGATGCGCTCCCGGAAGTAGGGCACCCACCCGATGCCACCCTCGCTGAGCGCGTACTTCAGGTTCGGGAACCGCTTCGGCACGTTCGACCACACGAAGTCGGCCGCGGCCTGCACGATGTTGATCGGCGAGAGCGTGATGAGCACGTCCATCGGCGCGTCGGGCGCGGTGATCACCATCTTCGAGCTCGACCCGATGTGCACGCACACGACGGTGCCGAGCTCTTCGCACGCGGCGAAGAAGGGGTCCCAGTGGCCGGAGTGGATGCTCTCGTAGCCGAGGTGCACCGGGTTCTCGGAGAACGTGACCGCGTGGCAACCCTTCTCGGCGACGCGGCGGACCTCGGCAGCCATGAGCTCGGGGTCCCACATCGGGGGCAACGACAGCGGGATGAAGCGACCCGGGTACGCGCCGCACCACGACTCGATGTGCCAGTCGTTGTACGCCTGCAAGAGCGCGAGCGCGAGGTCGGCGTCGGTCTGCGCGGTGCGCGCGAACAGCTGACCGCAGAACTGCGGGAACGACGGGAAGCACATCGAACCGAGCACGCCGTTCGCGTTCATGTCCTTCACGCGGTCGTGGATGTCGTAGCAGCCCGACCGCATGTCGTCGAAGCTCGTGGGGTCCATCGCGTACTCCTCGGGCGGACGGCCCGCGACCGCGTTCAACCCGATGTTGGGCAGCTCCTGGCCCATGAACGACCACACGTCGATGCCGGAGTCCTTGCGGATCAGCTTCGGCGCCTGCTCGGCGTACTTCGCGGCGAGGCGCCCCTCGAACAGGTCGGGTGGTTCGACGACGTGGTCGTCGACGCTGACGAGGACGAGATCTTCGACCCGCATGGCGTTCCCCCTCGGACCGCGACTGACGTGCGTGTCAGCATACGACGGCCTCCGATGCAGCGCGACGCGACGCGACGAGGCGCCGGCACCCCGGACCTCGGGTCCGGAGCACCGGCGCCTGCGGCGACGGTGTGCGCGTGCGCGCTACTCGCTCTGCATCGCGCCCAGCACGTCCATGCGCGCCGCCCGGCGGGCCGGCAGCAGTGCGGCGAGCACGGCGGCGACGGCGGCGACGAGCAGGATCATCGCGAGCTGCGACACGGGGACCGTCAGCTCGGCGATGTCCTTGCGGAACGCCTGCTGGAGCGACCAGCCGAAGCCGAGGCCGATCAGCGTGCCGAGTGACGCACCGAGCATCGCGACGAGCACCGACTCCCACCGCACCGCCGCACGCAGCTGACCTCGTTGCATGCCGACGGCCCGCAGGAGTCCGACCTCACGGGTCCGCTCGATCACCGAGAGCGCCAGCGTGTTGGCGATGCCGAAGAACGCGATGACGATCGCGAGGAACAACAGCACGTACACGAGGTTGAGCATCTCGTCGATCTGGTTGGCCATGACGCCCTTGAACTCCTCTTCGGTGCGCAGGCTCGCGTTGGGGTACTCGTCGAGCACGGCGTCGATCGCGGTCCGGGCCTCGGTCATCGAGACGCCGTCGGCGTTCGTCACCATCACGTAGGTGTCGACGACGTTCGCCACGTTCGCCGCGAACGCGGCGTTCGAGATCGAGTAGTCGCCGAACGGGTCGCCCGTCGCGTAGATCGCCTCGACTGTGAACCGCTGCTCCCCGGTCTCGGGGAACGCGACCACGATCTCGTCGCCGACGGTCCAGCCGTTGTCGGTCGCCGTGGTGTCGCGCACCGCGATGCCGTCGGCATCGAGGCCGGCCACCGCGCCCGCCTGCAGGTCGAGGTCGACGTTCGCCTCGATCTGGCTCGGGTCGAACGCCGAGACCTGCGTCGTGCCGTCGGCGATCGTCGCGGTGCCGTAGCGGATGCCGGTGACCGACGCCGTCTCCGGCAGCTCGTCGATGCGCGTGGTGGCGTCCGGGCTGAGACCGCCCATGCCCCACGCCGTCTCGACGATCCAGTCGCTCTCCATCGCGTCGTCGATCGACGTGGCGATGGAGGTCTTCGCCGACGCCGCCATGACCGTGATGAACACGACCAGACCGACACCGATCATCAACGCGGAGGCCGTCGACGCGGTGCGCCGCGGGTTGCGCATCGCGTTCTCACGGGCGAGGGAGCCCGTGATGCCACGCAGGCGCGGCAGCGGTGCACCGAGCACCCGAGCGATCGGCCGGGCGATCACCGGTCCGAGGACCGTGATGCCGAGGAACACGCCCAGGGCGCCGATCCCGATCATCCCGGCGTCGGCGGCACTGAGTCCCGACGCGAGCGCGACGACGCCGAGCAGCGTGAGCAGGACACCGGCGACCGTGCGGCGCACCGAGGTGGCCGACCGGTCGAGGACCGCGCCGCCCATGGCGGCGATCGGAGCCACCTTCGACGCCTTGCGCGCCGGGAGGTATGCCGCGAACACCGTGACGACCGTGCCCACGAGCAGCGACGCGACGATCGTGCTGGGCTTGATCACCGACGCGTGCGCCGGCAGGTCCATGCCGAACCCTTCGAGGACGAGTGCGAGCCCCCGAGCGGCACCGATGCCGAGCAGCAGGCCGAGCGCGGACGCGACCAGCCCGGTGACGAACGACTCGGCCACGATCGAGCGCAACACCTGCTTGCGCTGGGCGCCGATCGCCCGCAACAGCGCGGTCGCCCGCGTCCGCTGCGCCACCGTGATCGAGAACGTGTTGTAGATGACGAACGAGCCGACCAACAGGGCCACGAGCGCGAACGTCATCAGGAACGTGCCGACGAACGACAGGCCCTTCGCCGCGGCTTCCCGAGCATCGGTCGTCGCGGTGGTCCCGGTGACGACCTCGAGCTCGTCGGTACCGAGCGCCGCGTCGATGCGCCGCACCAGCTCCGACTCCGAGATGCCGTCGGCCGCGACCACTTGGATCGCCGAGTACTTGCCCGGGTCGCCGAGTGCGGTCGCCGCGGTCTCGGGCGTGAACGCGATGACCTGGGCCGCACCGTCCTCCACGCCGCCGTAGGTCGCGGTGCCGGCAAGCACGTACTCGTGCGAACCCGACTGCGAGATGACACGAACGGTGTCGCCGGGCGCGAAGCCGCCCTTCTCGGCGGAGGCCACGTCGATGACGATCTCGTCGGGCGCGCGCGGGGCGTTGCCCGACACGAGGTCCATCGGGTTCAGTGCGGGAGCGTCCTGCCACGCGAGCGCGGCCGGAGCGGCCCGGTTGCGGCTCGCCTCGAGCAGCTCGCCGTCGTCGCCGACGATCATCGCGATCCCGAGCAGCTGCGCGTCGGCGGCGGCGACGCCGTCGACGGCACGTACCTGGTCGAGGACGGCGGCGTCGATCGAACCGCGCACCTCGGTGTTGGTGGTGTCGTCGTCGAGCGACCGGCTCGAGCGGACGACTGCGTCGGTGCCCTCGTACACGTTGCCGGCGATGTCGTCGTAGGCGCTCCTGATGGTGTCGGTGAGCACGAGCGTGCCCGCCATGAACGCGACGCCGAGCGTGACGGCGATCGCGGTGAGGAAGAAGCGCGCCTTCTTGGCGCGGATGCTGGCGATGGTGAGCTTCCACATGATGATCAGGCCCCCAGGGTGCGGATGCGGTCGAGGACGGAGTCGGCGGTCGGTGCGTCGAGGTCGTCGACGATCCGGCCGTCGGCCAGGAACACCGCGCGGTCCGCGTACGACGCGGCCACGGGGTCGTGCGTCACCATCACGATGGTCTGGCCGAGCTCGCGCACGGCCTGACGCATGAAGGAGAGGATCTCGGCGCCGGTGCGCGAGTCGAGGTTGCCCGTCGGCTCGTCGGCGAAGATGATCGCCGGCTGGCTGGCGAGCGCCCGGGCCACCGCGACGCGCTGCTGCTGTCCACCGGAGAGCTCCGACGGACGGTGTTGCAGACGGTTGCGCAGGCCGACGGTGTCGACGACGTTGTCGACCCACGTCTGATCGGGTGCACGACCGGCGAGCGACATCGGCAGGACGATGTTCTCGATCGCCGAGAGGGTCGGCACGAGGTTGAAGGCCTGGAAGATGAAGCCGACGCGGTCGCGCCGCAGCTTCGTGAGCTGCTTGTCCTTCAAGCGGCCGAGCTCGGTGTCGCCGATCCATACCGAGCCGTCGGTCAGGCTGTCGAGACCGGCGAGCGTGTGCATCAGCGTCGACTTGCCGGAACCCGACGGTCCCATGATCGCGGTGAAGCGACCGGTCTGGAACTCGACGCTCACCTGGTCGAGCGCACGGACGCTGGCCTCGCCGGCGCCGTAGATCTTGGTGGCCCCGACGGCGCGCGCGGCGACGTCGAGTCGGAGGTCGTGGGCCGCAGTGGTGCGGTCGAGCGTTGCGGTCATTGCTGCTCCCTTGTCGTCGTCCCCGCCGTCGGGGCCACTGCGAGCATGCGGGACCTCGCCCTCCACTTCGTCGGGCTGGGGGTGGTTGCTCCCTGCCTCCGACGGCCTTCCGGCGCCGCGGCGCGTACACCTCGAGATGTACGCGCCCGGCGACGGAGGATGGATGCCCCGTCGCCACGGCGTCGGTACGGTTGCTCGGTGCCCCTCGCGACGTGGTTCCGGGACCGGTGGCAGTGGGTCCGCCAGCTGAACCCGTGGGTGCTCGACGCGGTGCTCGGCACGCTGTTCGTGCTGCTCGGCATCCTCACGACCGGCGGCGACGACGCCACGCGCATCGATCCGGTGCGCGAGCGCGACGCGCTGGCGTTCCTGCTCATCCTGACGACGGCGGCCCCGTTCTTCTTCCGGCGGCGGTTGCCGGCCTTCACCGTGATCGTCGTGATCACGTCGCTCGGCATCTACGTCAGTCGCGGCCACTACGAGGGTCTGCTCCCCACGTACCTCATCGTCGCGATGTACACGGCGGGGAACTACGCCGAGACGCGCCGCGCTCGGTTCGCGGCGGCGTACCTCGTCGTCGTGATGGCCGCCCTGCTGTTCACCGACGCGCCCGGGTTCGACGGGGGCGTGTTCGCGGGCAACGCCGCGATCTTTCTCGCCGCGTTCTTCTTCGGCACGAGCGTGAAGAACCGCCGCCTCTACACCGAGGAGCTCGAGGCGCGGAACGTGTCACTCGAACGTGAGCGCGAAGAGGAAGCCCGACGGGCGATCGCCGATGAGCGTCTGCGCATCGCGCAGGAGCTCCACGACGTGGTCGCGCACTCGATGGGCGTGATCGCCGTGCAGGCCGGGGTGGGCGCGCACGTCATCGACGACGACCCCGCCGAGGCGAAGCGGTCACTCCAAGCCATCGCCGCGACAAGTCGATCGACGCTCACCGAGCTGCGCCGCCTGTTGGGCGTGCTGCGCGACGACGACGGTCGCGCCGCCCACGCACCGGCGCCCGGGCTCGCGGCCCTCGATCAGCTCGCCGCCGACCTCCGCGGCGCCGGGCTCCCCGTCGAGCTGCGCGTGGACGGAACGCCGGCCGACGTGCCCACCGGCGTGGAGCTGGCGGCATACCGGATCGTGCAGGAGTCGCTCACGAACGTGTTGAAGCACGCCGGTCGCGCGAGCGCGCAGGTGGTCGTCGCGTGCGAGCCGGGCGTCGTGCGCATCGAGGTCGTCGACGACGGTCGCGGTGTGAACGGCCGCGGGGAGGGGAGCGGGCACGGGCTGCTCGGGATGCGCGAGCGCGTCGCGGTCTACGGCGGCACGCTCGACGCCGCGCCCCGCGTAGGCGGCGGGTTCCGCGTGCGGGCGGTCCTGCCGTATGGGGTCGACGAGTGATCCGCGTCGCCGTCGCCGACGACCAGGCGCTCGTGCGCAGCGGGTTCGTCGTGCTGGTGCGTTCGGCGCCCGACCTCGAGGTCGTCGGGGAAGCGGCCGACGGCGCCGAGGCGGTGGCACTCGTGACGCGCGAGCACCCCGACGTCGTGCTGATGGACATCCGCATGCCGAACGTCGACGGACTCGAAGCGACCCGGCGGATCACGAGCGACGAGCGGACCGCCGCGACGCGTGTGCTGATCCTCACGACGTTCGACGCCGACGAGTACGTCTACGAGGCGCTGCGCGCCGGTGCCAGCGGCTTCTTGTTGAAGGACACGCTCCCTGACGATCTGCTGAGCGCGATCCGGATCGTCGCCGACGGCGAAGCGCTGCTCTCACCGCGAGTGACCAAGCGGCTGATCGCCGAGTTCGCCCGGCACGCGCCGACGCCGGCACCGGTGCCGGGCCTCGACGCGCTGACCGAGCGCGAACACGAGGTGCTGGTCGCGGTGGCCCGTGGCCTCTCGAACGCGGAGATCGCCGAGGGTCTGTTCATGTCGCACGCGACCGCCAAGACCCACGTGAGTCGCCTGCTCACGAAGCTGGGCGCACGCGATCGCGCCCAGCTCGTGGTTCTCGCCTACGAAGCGCGAGTCGTGACGCCGGGCAGCGAGTGAGCGACGTCAGCCCCAGGTGACCGGGAGCGCACTCGGCGCGCGGAACGTCATGCCGGTGATCGGCGGCACTTCCACGTCGGGGTCGAAGCGCAGGTTCGGCAGGCGGTCGAGCAGGCGGTTGATCACGACGCGGGTCTCCATGCGCGCGAGGTGCAGACCGAGGCACATGTGCGGACCCCACGCGAACGCGAGGTGCTGGCGCGGCGGGCGGAAGATGTCGAACTCCTCGGGCCGTTCCCAGACCTTCTCGTCGTGGTTCGCCGAACCGATGTTGATGACGACCGTCGCGCCGCGCGTGATCGTGACTCCCTCGATCTCGACGTCGCGAGTGGCGGTGCGCATGATCGTGAGCAGCGGCGGCTCCCAGCGCAGCCCTTCCTCGATCGCCTGCGGGAGCAACGCGCGGTCGGCGCGCAGCGCGTCGAGCTGGTCGGGGTTCGAGAGCAGACCGTGCAGGAGGTTGCTCGACGAGCGGTACGTGGTCTCTGCGCCCGCGGGGAGCAGCAGTCGGCAGAACGCGATGATCTCGTCGTTCGTGAGCCGCGTGCCGTCGAGCTCGGCGTTCGCGAGCACGCTGAGCACGTCGTCGGAGGGCGCGTCGCGCCGGGCCTCGATGAACGGCAGCAGGTAGTCGTGGATCGCTTGCGACGCCTGCATGCCGCGATCCATGTCGAAGCCGACGCTGATCAGCTCGACCGCCTTGCGGTGGAACCACGGCAGGTCGGCACGCGGGAGTCCGAGGAGACGAGCGATCACCACGACCGGGAACGGGAACGTGCACTCGCGCACCAGGTCGGCGCGGCCGCGGTCGAAGAACGCGTCGATGTGCTCGTCGACCACACCGACCACGAGGTCGCGCTCCCACTGCTCCATCGACTTGCGGCTGAACGCCTGCTGCACGAGCCCGCGATACGTGTGGTGCTCCGGCTCGTCCATCTCGAGGATCGTGTGGCCCATGACCGCGCCGATCACATCGGCGTAGGCCGACGACGAGAACGTCTCGCCGTCTTTCAGCACCTGTTGCACGGCGTCGAACGAGAACGCGGTGAACACGTCGGGGATGCTCGACAGGTCGAGGATGCCGGCCTGGTCGACGCCGGCAGCCTCGGCCTCGGCGAGCACCGCGGCGCGCACGTCTTCTTGCATGATCCCGTGCTCGGCGCGGACCATCGCGAACAGGGGGTACGGGTTGTCGACGAGTCCGATCCCGGCGCTGCGGTTGAAGTCTTCGAACGGGTCGTAGCCGTCGTCGCGATCCGTGGACGCGTCGGTCGTCATCGGGTCCCCCTCGCCGTGCGCCGCCTGACGTTCGTGTCAGGTCACGCTACCGCCCCGCGTCGCGGACTAGAACGACCGCGATGGAGAGCATCGACCTCGACCAGATCAACCTCGGACTCCTGGCCCTGCGGGTCGTCGTCGGGGCCACGATGATCGCCCACGGGGTCAACCACGTGTGGCGGGGCGGCAAGATCGCCGGGACCGCCCGCTGGTTCGCGGGCCTCGGCATGCGTCCGGGCGTGCTGCACGCGTGGCTGGCGAGCATCACCGAGCTGGTCGCCGGCTCGATGCTGATCGCCGGACTGCTCACGCCGCTCGCTGCGGGCGCGTGCGCCGGCGTGATGCTCGTCGCGTGGATCGTGAACCACCGGAAGAACGGGTTCTTCATCTTCCGACCCGGCGAAGGCTACGAGTATGTGATGAACCTGTTCGTCGCGTGCCTCGCCATCGCGTGCCTCGGGGCCGGCGAGTGGTCGCTCGACGAAGCGCTCGACGCGCACTTCTCCGACTGGTGGGGGTTGGTGGCCGGGCTCGGGGTGGGCGTCGGCGGCACGGTCGTGCTGCTCGTCACGTGCTGGCGTCCGGCGCCGCGAGCGGCAACACCCGACTGAGCTCGGCGACGAGCGCCGGCACGAGCTCGTGCCAGTCGCCGACGATCCCCACGTCGGCCGCGTCGAACACGGGTGCGTCGGGGTCGGGATTGACGGCGAGCACGGTGTGCGCGGCGCGCCAGCCGACCGAATGGTTGAACTTCCCGCTCGCACCGATGCTGACGAACAGGCGGGGCGCGATCGACCGGCCCGTGATCCCGATCTGGCGCGACCGGGGGAGCCACCCCTCGTCGGTGACCTTGCGACTCGCGCCGAGCTCGGCGCCGAGCAGGCGCTGCAACGGCTCGAGTGCGTCGTACTCGTCGGGCGCGACACCGCGGCCGACGCCGATGATCACGGCCGCGTCGGCGAGCGCGTCGAGATCGTCGTCACGGGATCGCGCGATCACATGGACACGACGACGGGGCTCGACGGTGACGCGTTCCACGCGCGCGCTCGGAGTGCGCGGTTGGCGGGTCGGTAGCACCCCGGCGCGCACCGTCGCCATCTGGATCGCCGTCGTCGCGGTCACCGCGGCCACGAGCTGACCGCCGAACGCGGGCTTCCACGCGACGAGCCGGCCGTCGACGATCTCGAGCTCGACCGCGTCGCCGGTCAGACCGGCCCCGAGTCGCGCCGCGGCGCGCGCCGCGACCTCGCGACCCCACACGGTGCTCGGCGCGAGCACGGTGTGCGGCGCGGCGGTCGCCGCCCACGTCGCGACCGCGGCGGCGACGTCTTCTTCGACCTCGGCGCGGTCGATCGCGACGACCACGTCGGCGCCCCATGCACCCAGTGTCGCGACGGCGGGCGCGTCGTGGTCGTGGGCGACGAGCGCGACGGTGTTGCCCCCGAGGATCTCGGCCAGCCGGGCCGCCTCGCCCAGCACCTCGCGCGTCATGTGCTCGCGGTTGGGCTCCACGACGACTGCGACGATCGGGCCGCCGGACTCGGTGGTGGCGACGGTGCCGGTGGCGTGGGTCATCTCGGCGAGGGCGCCGCGTGCCGCCAGCGACAGCACCGCGTCGCGGGCCTGTTGCGCCGCCGGTCCCGCCGCGACGCGCTCCCGCGCGCGCGGCATCGCGAGCACACGCGTCGCACCCACCCGCGTCGGACTCGCGGCGTCACCCCACGGACCGGGACCGAGCTCGGACGCGGTGACCCGGCGCAGGCGCTCAGCGGGCACCGCGGCACGACCCTCGGGGTCCACCTTGGTCGGCTCGATGAGGCGTTCGGCGCACGAGAGGACCGCCGGCAGCGCGACCTCGGCAGTGAGTTGGCCGTCGTCGTGCTCGCAGCGCGCGTGCACCACTCCGTGCTCGTCGAGGACGTCGAGGCGGCGCACGCCGGCGAGGAACGGGAGGTCGAGCAGCTCGGCGAGCTCGGGCGGGACCTGACCGGTGTCGGCGTCGAGCGAGTTGCGGCCGCTCAGCACGAGGTCGAACGCGCCGTCGCGCGCGAGTGCCGCCGCGAGCGCGCGTGCCGTCGCCAGCGTGTCGGAGCCCGCGAACGCCGGGTCCGACACATGGACGCCGCGAATCTCCACGTCGCGTGCGAGACCCCACGCGATCGCCTCGCGCAGCGCGTCCTCCGCCGCCGGCGGACCGAGCGTGTACACGACGACTTCGGACCCCGGGCGTTCACGCGCGAGCTCGACGCCGAGACTCACGGCGCGCCGGCAGTACGCGTTCATCTCGAGCGCCACGCCCTCGCGCTGCAGCCGTCCGTCGGGACCGAGCGTCATGTCCTCGAACTCGGGGATCTGCTTGACGAGGACCGCGATGCGCACTCGGTGCTCCGGGAGGGGCGGGAAGAACCCTGACTATCGTGTCAGGTTATGCAGGTACGCGAAGCCGTCATCGTCGACTGTGCGCGCACGGCGTTCGGGAAGCGCAAGGGCGCGCTCGCGGGTTGGCACCCGACCGATCTCCTCGGATACGCGCTGCGCACGTTGATCGAGCGCAACGATCTCGACCCGACGCTCGTCGACGACGTCGTGGGCGGCTGCGTGACCCAGGCCGGCGAACAGGGCTGCAACGTCACGCGCAACGCGTGGATCGCCGCAGGGCTGCCCTGGCAGGTGCCGGCCACGAGCGTCGATCGGCAGTGCGGCTCCTCGCAGCAGGCCGTCCACTTCGTCGCGCAAGGAGTCATGGCCGGGGCGTACGACCTGGCGATCGCGTGCGGCGTCGAGTCGATGACCCGGGCTCCGATGTCGACCAACGCACGCGGCGGCGTCGGCCCGTTCAGCGGCGAGTTCCTCGCCCACACGGACAACACGCTCGGGATCCAGTTCTGGGTCGCGCAGGTCCTCGCCGACAGATGGGGGATCACGCGCGAGGAGATGGACGAGTACGCGCTGCGCAGCCACCAGCTCGCGGCGCGCAGCACCGACGACGGGTTCTTCGCCCGCGAGATCGTCCCCGTCCCGATCAGAGACGAGCACGGCCAGCTCACCGGCGACGTGCTCGCGGCCGACGAGGGGATCCGGCGCACGACGACGCTCGAAGGTCTCGCGGCGCTCCCGCCCGCGTGGGACAGCGCGGAGCAGCCCGCGCCCGCGATCACGGCGGGGAACTCGTCGCAGATGACCGACGGCGCCGCGGCGATGATCATCGCGTCGCGCGACGTCGCCGAGCGGCTGGGCCTGCCGGTCCGCGCCCGCATCACGCACTTCGCCGTCGCCGCCGAGGACCCGGTGCTCGTGCTCTCGGCGCCGGTGCCCGTCACCTACAAGCTGATGGAGCGCACCGGCCTCACGATCGACGACTTCGACGCGGTCGAGTGCAACGAGGCGTTCGCCGCGATCGCGCTGATGTGGGCGAAGGAGTTCGGCATCGACCTCGAGCGGTTCAACCCGCGTGGTGGCGCGATCGCGATCGGTCACCCGCTCGGCGCGAGTGGGGTGCGGATCATGACCACGTTGCTCAACCACCTCGAGCAGACCGGCGGCCGGCGCGGCTTCCAGACCATGTGCGAAGGCGGCGGGCAGGCCAACGCCACCGTCATCGAACGCGTCTGACGCGCGTCACTCACCGATCGTCGCCACGACCTCCGTCATCGCCGCCAGCTGCTCGCGGTAGTGCGCGGGCGAGTGGTGCACGAACCGCACGTTCAGCGTGGTCGCGCCCAGGCCGCGCAGCGCCGCGACCGCCTCGGCGACGGGACCCGGCTCCGCTAGCGGGTCGAACGGGCGCTCGTTCTGGAGGACGACTTCGAAGCCGACGGGTGCGTCGGGCGCGTGTCGTCGGGTCCACGCGTCGGTGTCGCCCGCGCGTGTGAGCATCGCGGCGAGCTCGGCCGGACGCAGACCGAACGGCGCCCACCCGTCGCCGAGCTCGAGCGCGCGTCGCAGCGAGCGCGCGGTGCGACCGCCGACCCACATCGGTACGTGGGGCTGGACGGCGCACGGGTCGATCACGAACCCCGCGAAGTCGTAGTGCGGCCCGTGGTACTCGGGAGTGCGCTGTGCGAGCGCGGCGCGCAGCGCGCGCATGGCGTCGTCGGCGCGCTCGCCGCGATCAGCGAACGGTGCGTCGAGCAGCGCGAACTCCTCGGCGAGCGAGCCGACGCCCACGCCGAGCACCAGACGACCGCCGCTCAGGTGGTCGAGCGTGCCGTAGCGCTTCGCGAGCGCGAGAGGGTGGTGGTAGCCGAGTACGACGACGTGCGTCGCGAGGCGAAGCGTCGCGGTGCTCGCGGCAAGTGCGCCGAGGGTGACCGCGGGGTCCCAGTAGCGGCCGCCGCGCGTCGCGGCGACGTCGGATGGGATGCCGACGTGCTCGCTGCAGGTGACGTGGTGGTACCCGAGGCGCTCGGCTTCGCGGACGATCGCAACCACCTCCGCGAACGGCGCGTCGATCTCCCACTGCGCGTGCGCCCGCGGGAGGAGCGTGAGCACCGGGGTGACGATCCCGAGCTTCACGATCTCGACGCGCCTCGGCGTCGACGGGCGTCGGGACGCGAAAGGCGGTCGTGCCCCAGCGGCTGTGGGGGAGCCGCCGGGGACACGACCGGACGTCCATTCTCGCGCATCGAGTGCCGAACGCCACATCGTGACGGCGCGGAATCTTCCGAAGGTTTCGTGAACCGTGACGCGCGTGTCAGCGATGTCACTTCTTGGGCAACAGGGCGCGGTCGGCGATGATGTTCTTCTGCACCTCGGTGGCGCCGGCACCGATCGAGGTGTACCGCTGGAAGCTGTAGAGGCGCGCCCACGATCCGTTGTCGGCGGCGTCGGTGGCACCCCGCAGCAGCAGGCCCTGGGGGCCGAGCAGGTCGACCGCCAGCTCGGCGAGCGTCTGGGCGAGATGGCTCCACTGCAGCTTCGCGAGCGGGACCTCGGGCCAGTTCTTCTGACCCTTGATGATCTTCGTGAGCGCTCGGTAGTTCAGCAGCTTCGTGAACTCGATCTGTGTGTACGCACGCGCGATGCGGTCGCGAATGTCGGGGTCGTCGAGCGCATCGGGGTTCAACGCCCGCGCCGCCGAGATCATCGCCCGGAGATCTTGTGCCATCGTGATCGCGAGCCCGGCGGTGCCGACCCGCTCGTGACCGAGCGTGCCCATGGCGACCTGCCAGCCCGCACCTTCGTCACCGAGGCGGGAGCTCACCGGGATCCGGGCGTCTGTGAAGAAGACCTCGTTGAACATCTCGTCGCCGACGATGTCGCGGATCGGGCGGCACTCGATCCCGGGGGTCTCCATGTCGATGATGAACGCCGTGATCCCGTCGTGCTTGCGCCGCTCTTCGATCGCGGTCGGGTCGGTGCGCAGCAGGAACAAACCCCACTTCGAGAGGTGTGCGGTCGAGATCCAGATCTTCTGGCCGTTGACGACGTATTCGTCGCCATCGCGCACCGCGGTGGTGCGGAGGTTCGCGAGGTCGGAGCCGGCTTGGGGCTCGGAGAACCCTTGGCACCAGTGCTCCGATGCGTCGAGGATGCACGGCAACCACCGTTGCTGCTGCTCCTCGGTGCCCCACCGGATGATCATCGGGCCGATCTGCCACAGACCGTTCGCGTTGTAGATGCCCGGTGCGCGGCGCTTGGCCATCTCCTCGGAGTAGATGACGTTCTGCACCGGGGTCGCTTCGCGGCCGCCCCACGACTTCGGCCAGTTGATCGCCGCCCACCGACCCTCGTTGAGACGGCGTTGCCAGTCGCGCCGCCGCTCCTGGCTGCGCGCGATCCCCGCCGACTGCGGGCCGCCCGGGTCGTCGTCGCCGCCCCAGTCGGCGAGGAACTTCGGCAGGTGCTCGTCGAGCCACGCGACCAGCTCGTCACGGAACGCCAGGTCGTCGGCCGTGTAGGCGAAGTCCATGAACCTGACGATAGCGTCAGGTTCATGGACTTCACATTCTCCGAGGAACAGGACGACCTGCGGGGTTCGGTGCGCGCGTTCCTCGCCGAGCAGGCCGGCATGGAGTACGTGCGGGCGATGGCCGAAGACGTCGACGGCGTCACCGACGCGATGTGGGAGCGCATCGCCGACCTCGGGTGGCACGCGCTGCTCGTGCCGGAATCGTGCGGCGGACTCGGCATGGGCCTCGTCGACATGACCGTCGTCATGGAGGAGATGGGTCGGCTGCCGTTCCCCGGGCCGTTCTTCTCCTCGGCGGTGCTGGCGACGGTCGCGGCGCGCCACCTCGGTGCCGACGACCTGCTCGTGCAGCTCGCGGGTGGCGACCTGCGGGGCACGGTCGCGCTCGAAGAGTTCGGACACGGCGACCCCGTCGGTCGCGTGCGCACGCGCGTGCGGCGCAAGGGCGCCGACTGGGTGCTGAGCGGCGCGAAGCCCGTCGTGCTCGACGGCCACACCGCCGACTGGGCGATCGTCGCCGCACGCACCGAAGCCGGTCTCGGCTCGTTCCTCGTCGAGGCCCCCAACGCGGAACCGGCGCCCGCCATTGATCCGACCCGCAAGGTCGCGCGCCTCGCGCTCGACGAGCGACGCGGCGTGCCGATCGGACCCGACGGCGACCACACCGCGATCTGGGAGCGGATCGCCGACGACGCCGCGGTGATGCTGGCGGCCGAGCTCGTCGGTTCGTGCGAGCAGGCGCACACGCTCGCGGTCGAGTACGCGAAGGTGCGCGTGCAGTTCGACCGTCCGCTCGCGTCGTTCCAGGCGATCCGCCACAAGGCGGTCGACATGCTCCACCGTCTCGAGCTCGCCCGGGTCGGCACGCACTACGCGGCGTGGTGCTCCGACGTCGACGACCCCCAACGCGAGCACGCGGTCGCGATGTGCAAGGGCTTCGTCGGCGAGGCCGCGGTGTTCATCTCGAGCGAGTGCATCCAGGTGCACGGCGGCGTCGGGTTCACCTGGGACTGCGATGCGCACTTCCACTACAAGCGCGCGAAGACCAACGACGTGCTGCTCGGCGGCGGCGCCCACCACCGGCAGCGTCTCGCCGACCTCGTCCTCGGCTGAGGGTGACCGACAAGCGCGCGACCCTCGCGGAGGCGGTCGGCGCACACGTGCGCGCCGGCGACGTCCTCCACCCGGTCGTCGGCCACACGCGCTGGACCGCGGCGACCCGAGAGGTCGTACGGCAGTGGTGGGGGCGCGATCCGGGCTTCACCCTGGTGATGCTCAGCCTGTCGTCGCTCGGCGCGCTGTTCTTCCGCGGGGGGTTGGTGCGCCGTGTGATCACGGGGTACTCCGGCGACACGTTCCCGAACTTCACGCCGAACCCGTGGTTCCAGCGCGCGTACGCGAGCGGTGAGGTGGAGGTCGAGCACTGGTCGTTCCTCGCGTTCGCGCAGCGATTGGAGGCGGCGGCGCGCGGGGTGCCGGCCGTCGTCACCCGCAGTGTCGGCGGGTCGTCGATGGCCGCGAACGAGGGCTACGCCGAAGTCGCGTCGCCGTTCGCCGCCGATGAGCGCGTGCAGCTGCTCGCGCCACTCGCGCCCGACGTGGCGCTGCTGCACGCGCCGATCGCCGATCGGTCGGGGAACGTCGTGCTCGCGCCGCCGTTGCTGGAAGGCGTGTGGGGCGCGCTCGGCGCGACGCGCGGCGCGATCGTCACTGTCGAACGCGTCGTCGACGACATCCGCCCGTGGGCGCACCTCGTGCGCATCCCGGCGCACCGGGTGCTCGCGGTCGTCGAGACCCCGATGGGCGCGCACCCCGGCGGGCTGTACGCGCCCGGGCTGCCCGTCGACGGCTACGGCGAGGACTACGAGTTCTGGGTCGCCGCGCGTGCCGCGACGCGCGCCGACGACTACGACGACTGGATCCAGCACTGGGTGCTCGACGTGGACACCCAGGACGACTGGCTGGCGCGCCTCGGTGCCGAGCGGGTCGCGGGCTTGTACGCGAAGGCCTCCCCCGACTCGTGGCGCGGCGACGAAGCCGCGCACTCACCGGATCGCGACGCGCCCCCGAACGCCTGGGAGCGGGCGGCGGTGTGGGCCGCGCGCCTCGTGGCCGAGCGCGCGACGGCCGGCGGGTTCGACGGCGTGCTCGCCGGTGCCGGCGTGGCGAACCTCGCGGCGTGGCTCGGCGTGCGCGCCGCACGGGCGGCGGGCGCGGCGGTCGAGCTCACCGCCGAGATCGGGCTGTGGGGCTACGAGCCGGTGCCCGCCGATCCGTTCGTGCTCAACCACCGGAACTTCCCGACCGCGACGATGCTCGGCGACGCGTCCACCGTGCTCGGCGCGCTCGTGAGTGGACCGGGGACGCGCGTCCTCGGTGTGCTCGGCGGCGCGCAGGTCGATCGATGGGGCGACGTGAACTCGACGTCGCTGCTCCCCGACGGGCCGTTCCTGGTCGGCTCGGGCGGGGGCAACGACGTCGCCAGCGCGGCGGAGGAATGCATCGTCGTGGCGACACTGTCGCCCGAACGCACGCCCGAGCGGGTCGCGTACGTGACGTCGCCGGGTCGGGCGGTGCGCGCCCTCGTCACCGATCTCGGGATCCTCGCGCGCGCCGACGCCGGCGAGGAGCTCCGACTCGTCGCGGTGCCCGCGGGCAACTCGCCGCTCGCCGACCGGATCGCCGCGGTGCGCGCCGCGTGCGGTTGGCCGCTCGCGGTCGCCGATCCGGTCGTCGAGCTCGACGCACCGCGTGCCGACGAGATCGGCGCCCTGCGGGAGTGGGACCCGAACGGATGGTTCCTCCGCGGTCGTTGATCTCGGTCGCGCGCGAGTGCGACGTATGCTCCGCGGCGATCCGTCCCGGGCCGAGGCGAGGTGTGCGGTGGGCCGCGTGGTGTTCACGGGGGTGACCAAGCGGTTCGGCGACGTGACCGCGGTCGACGATCTCGATCTCGAGGTCCTCGACGAGGAGTTCCTCGTCCTGCTCGGCCCGTCGGGCTGCGGCAAGTCGACCGCGTTGCGCATGATCGCCGGGCTCGAGGACCCGACCGAGGGTGTCATCACCATCGGCGACCGCGTCGTGAACGACATCGAGCCACGCGACCGCGACATCGCGATGGTCTTCCAGAGCTACGCGCTCTACCCGCACATGACGGTGCGCAAGAACATCGAGTTCCCGTTGCGCACGCTCGACCGGGCCGAGCGCGCGACCCGTGTCAACGACGTCGCGAACGTGCTCGGTCTGGAGAACCTCCTCGACCGCAAGCCCGCGCAGCTCTCGGGCGGTCAGCGCCAACGCGTCGCCCTCGCGCGCGCGATCGTCCGGCGGCCGGCCGCGTTCCTCATGGACGAGCCGCTCTCCAACCTCGACGCCAAGCTGCGCGTGCAGACGCGCGCCGAGCTCGTCGAGCTGCAGCAGCGGCTGCTCACGACGACCGTCTACGTCACCCACGACCAGGTCGAGGCGATGACGATGGGCCACCGAATCGCGATCCTCGAAGCCGGTGTGCTGCAGCAGGTCGGACCGCCCCAAGAGGTCTACGACCGCCCCGCGAACCTCTTCGTCGCGCGGTTCATCGGCAGCCCGCCGATGAACACGGTGCGGGGCGAAGTCGCCCGCCACGACGGCGCGCTCGTCGTGCAGCTCCCGGGTGGGCCCGTCGAGGTGCCGGCGCCGATCGCGCACGCGCTCGAGCAGTCGGGAGTGACCTCGGTCGTGATCGGCGTGCGCTCCGAGCACCTGTCGTTCGGGGGTGCGGCGTCGATCCCCGCAACCGTGACGGTCGTCGAGTCGCTCGGTCACGAGCGCCATGTGATCTGCAGGCTCGTCGACGGCCAGATGGTGATCGTGCGGGTCGCGGCGGGCGAGCCCGTCCCGTCGGTCGGCGAGTCCGTGCAGCTCGGGAGCGACGCCGAGCACCTGCACGTGTTCGACGCGCAGTCGACGGCGCGAGTGGAGCCGTGAACCTCCGAAAACGGCGCCGGTTGCGGGAATCCGGCCTCGCGGCGGTGATGCTCGCGCCGTCGTTCCTGGTGTTCGGCGTGTTCGTGTTCTATCCGTTCTTCCGGAACTTCCAGCTCGCGTTCTACCGCACGCCGCCGTTCCCGGGACTGCCCAAGCGGTGGGCCGGGTGGGACCAGATCACCGACGTCCTCGGATCGTCGGAGTTCCGCAACAGCCTGTGGGTCACGGTGAAGTTCGCGGTGTTCACCGTGCCGACCGGCATCGCTCTCGGCATCCTGCTCGCGGTGCTCGCGCACCAGAAGCTGCGCGGCATCTCGATCTATCGCACGATCTTCTCCTCGACCGTCGCGACATCGGTCGCGGTCGCGTCCGTGATCTTCCTGACGCTGCTCAACCCGCAGATCGGCCTCATCAACTACTACCTCGACTTCGACGGCAACCTGTTGCGCGACCAGACGTGGGCGCTGCCGATGGTGTCGCTCGTCACCGTGTGGCAGAACCTCGGCTTCACGTTCATCTTGATGAGCGCCGCGTTGCAGTCGATCCCCGACGACATGTGGGAGGCGGCCCGCATCGACGGTGCGAACGCCTGGCGTCAGTTCTGGCGCGTGACCGTGCCGTTGCTGTCGCCCACGATCTTCTTCGCACTGGTCGTCGGGACGATCTCGGCATGGCAGGCGTTCGGCCAGATCGACCTGTTGACCGAGGGCGGTCCGGGCGGACGCCAGGGAGCGACGAACACGCTCACGTACTACGTGTACACCGAGTTCTTCCGGAACCAGAACGAAGGGACCGCCGCTGTCCTCGCCGGCGCCCTGTTCGTGATCGTCTTGTTGCTCACGCTGTTCCAGCTGCGGTTCCTCGAACGTCGAGTCAGCTATGACCGTTGATGTCGAGGCGCAACGGCGCTCCCGCCGCCGGCGGCGGACATGGATCGCGGCGCGCTACGCGCTGCTCACGTTCCTCGCGTTCGTCGTGCTGTTCCCGGTCTACATGACCGTGGTGAACTCGTTGTTGCCGGCCCAACGCATCTTGGAGCGACCGCCCGCGTTGTTCCCGACGAGTCCGAAGTGGGGCCAGTACGCCGACGCGTGGACCGACGGGAACCTGGGCCAGTACCTGCGCACGAGCTTCATCGTCACGATCGCGATCACGATCGCGCAGGTCATCACCTCGGTGCTCGCGGCGTACGCCTTCGCGTTCCTCGACTTCCCGTTCAAGCGCACCATCTTCGTCGTGTTCCTCACGACGCTCATGGTGCCGTTCGAGGTGACGATCATCACGAACTTCCAGACCGTCTCCGACCTCGGGTGGCTCAACTCGTACCAGGGGCTCGTCGTGCCGTTCCTCGCGACCGGGTTCGGGGCGTTCCTGCTCCGCCAGGCGTTCCTCACGTTGCCGAAAGATCTCGAGGAGGCGGCCCGTCTCGACGGCTACGGGCACTGGCGGTTCCTCGCGCGGATCGTCGTGCCGCTCTCCCGTCCGGCGATCGGTGCGCTGTCGGTGTTCTCGTTCCTCCTCGCATGGAACCAATACCTGTGGCCGTTGTTGATCGCCGACAACGACGACTACCGCACCGTGCAGGTGGGCCTGCGCCAGCTCTCCCGCACGAACCTGTCGGAGTTCCCGACGACGTTCGCGGGCACGATCCTCGCCGCCCTGCCGCTCGTGATCCTGCTGATCGTCTTCTCCAAGCAGCTCGTGCGGGGCCTCACGGCGGGCGCGGTCAAGGGATAGGACGCCGCCGTTCGTCCTTCGACGGCGTCGACGGGCCATGATGGGGCCATGAGAACTCGCGTCTTCGTCCTCGGTCTCGTGCTCGTCCTCGTCGCGGCTGCGTGTGGTGGCGGCGACGACGGCGGCGACGATGGTGGCAACGGTGGGGGCGACAACGAGTCGCTCGCCGATCTGTGCCCGCTCGGAGCGATCGACGCACGCGATGACGCGAGCGCGCCGGTCGAGATCGTCTACTGGCACTCGATGCAAGATGCGCTCGAGCGCACCCTCGAAGAGCTCGTGGCCGAATTCGAGGCGGCCGAGCCCGACGTGCGGGTCCGCCTCGTGAACCAGACGAGCTACCAGGACACCCTCGAGAAGTACCGCGTGTCGCTCGGCGGTGGCGACCTCCCCGACCTCGTGCAGGTCGAAGACACCGGCACCCAGGTGATGGTCGACAGCCAGAGCACGATCCCGGCCCAGGCCTGCATCGACGCCGGCGATCTCGATGTGTCCGATCTCATCGAGCGCGTGCCCGCGTACTACTCGGTGGAAGACGTGCTCTACCCGGTGCCGTTCAACGTCTCGAATCCGATCCTCTACTACAACAAGAACGCGTTCGAAGCGGCCGGTCTCGACCCCGAGAAGCCGCCCGCCACGCTCGACGAAGTGCGCGAGTACTCGCAGCAGATCGTCGACAACACCGACTATCCGACCGGCATCACGTTCATCCGCAACGGATGGTTCCTCGAGCACTGGCTCGCGATGGCCGGCGAGCTGTACGCGAACAACGGGAACGGCCGCGAAGCGCGCGCCGACGAGGTGCTCTTCGACGGCGAGACCGCGATCGAGATGTTCGAGTGGCTCGACGCGATGGTCGCCGACGGACTCGCCCGCGACGTCGGTGGCGGGGCGGCGAACATCGAGCACTTCCTCGCGATCGGGAACAACAACGCGGCGATGACGTGGGACACGTCGGCCGCGCTCGGGCAGGTCCTCGACGTCTTGCCCCAGTTCCCTGACGTGACGTTGGGTGCCGGTCCGTTGCCGGGTCCCGAGGGCGAAGGTGGCGTGCTCGTGGGTGGCGCGGCGAACTACATCGTGCGCTCCGACGCGCCGGAGCGCATGGAAGCGGCCTACCGCTTCGCCAAGTTCCTCGTCGAGGCGCAGTCGCAGGCGACCTGGTCGGCGGGTACCGGGTACGTGCCGATCAACGAGGGCGCGCTCGAGCTCTCACCGTTGCGGGAACGCTGGGAGGAGCTGCCCGAGTTCCGGATCTCCTACGACCAGCTCGTCGGTGCCGAGAACAACGACGCCACCGCAGGCCCCGTGCTCGGTGCGTACCAGGCGATCCGCGACGAAGTCGAGAAGGCGATGGAGACGATCTTCACGACGGCGACGCCGGCCACAGAAGCCCTCGCGGCGGCGAAGGCCGCGGGCGACGCCGAGCTCCAGGAGTACAACCAGCGCGTCGAGTGACCTCCGTGCGTCGCGACGCTCGGGACCTCCGGCCGGGTCATTCGGTCCTGGGAGCGCGCGCGTACACGTCGTAGCGTTCGTGGTGTCCCTCGTGCTCGGAGGTCCGCATGTCGCGTCGTGTCTTCGTGTCGCTCGCCCTCGTGTTCGCGCTGCTCGCCGCCGCCTGCGGCGGTGACGACGGCGGTTCGGACAACGGTGGTGGTGGCGGCGACGGTGACGGCGCCGCGGTCGACGCGGCGCTGTGCGGTCTCGACGAGTTCGCGGCCGCCGACGGTCCGATCGACGTCACGTTCTGGCACCAGCAGGGCGACGAGAACGAGCAGGCGCTCATCGCGCTGACGGACCGCTTCAACGAGTCGCAGGATGCGGTGCGCGTCGAGCTGGTCCTCTTCCCCGACTACGAGGACCTCTTCACGAAGTACCGCGCGTCGCTGAGCGGCGGTGACCTCCCCGACCTCCTCGTCCTCGAGGAGACGACGGTGCAGTCGATGGTCGACAGTCAGAGCACGATCCCGATGCAAGCGTGCATCGACGCCGACGACGTCGACCTGTCGGACTTCCTGCCGCGCGCGGTCGCGTACTACACGACCGAAGACGTGCTGCGGGCGATGCCGTGGAACATCTCGAACCCGATCCTCTGGTACGACCGGGCCGCGTTCCGAGCCGCTGGACTCGACCCGGACGATCCGCCCGAGACGCTCGCCGAGGTACGCGAGTACTCGCAGCAGATCGTCGACTCCGGTGCCGCGGAATACGGCATCGCACTGCGCACGCAGGACTACTACAACGAGTTCTGGTACGCGAAGGGCGGCCAGGAGTACGTGAACAACGGCAACGGTCGCGACGCGCGCGCGACGGCCGCGCAGCTCGACACCGACTTCGGACTCGAGCTGTGGACCTGGTGGGACGACATGGTCTCGTCGAAGCTCGCACTGAACACGGGATCCGCGAGCGGCAACGTCGATCACATGTTCTCGCTCGCCAACAACGAGGCGGCGATGACGATCGAGGCGTCGTCGGCGCTCGGCCCCGCGCTCGCGGTGCTGAACAGCGGTCAGTTCGCCGACGTCGACATCACGACCGCGCCGCTCCCCGGTCTCGAGCCCGGCGGGGGCGTCCCCGTGGGCGATGGCGCGCTGTGGATCGTCGCCGACTCCGCTCCCGAGGAGCGTGCCGCGGCGTGGCAGTTCGTGAAGTGGCTGACCGAGCCCGAGCAGCAAGCTGAGCTGCACATCGCCGTGGGCTACGTGCCCGTACGCATGAGTGCGGTCGAGGATCCCGGCGTGCAGGCGAAGTGGGCGGAGCTGCCCGTGTACCGCACGGCGTACGACCAGCTCGTCGAGGGTCCCACCGACGCCGCGACCGCCGGATCCGTCATCGGTGACTACCAGGGCGTCCGCGACGCGGTCACGCGGGGGCTCGAAGCGATGTTGAGCGGTGAGCTGACCCCCGCCGAGGCGTTGGCGCGCGCGCAGCAGGAAGCCGACGACGCGATCGCGTCGTACAACGCGCGCGTCGGCGGCTGACCCCGGCTGCGCTCATTCCTGTTGCCAAGGGCGGTGGCGCCAGGAGCGGCGGCGGGGGAAGGGTTCGGGGTGGGGTTGGAGGCGGCTCTCGGTCCAGCCCTGCGGTGGGGTCCAAGGATCGACGGTGTTGTCGAGGGTGAATTCCTGGCGCGATCGGCGCCGGCGGTGCGGTGAGAGTTCGCACGCTTCGTAGGTGCCACGCGCGGTGCGGTGGGCGCGGCCGTTCTCGTGTTCGTAGGCGAGGGCGTCGGCGAGCTGTTGGACGGGGTGCCGGCCGGCGAGGACGTAGCCGCGGTGGTGGAGTCGTCGGTGGATCTCGAAGAGCGTGAGCGGCTCGCGCGCGTCGACGAGGATCGCCAGCGCGGCGTAGCGCAGGTCAGCAGCGCGCAGCGGGGTGGCGTTGGGCGCGGGGGGTGGGAGCGGCGGTGGGCCGCCGTGGGTCGTGTGGCGGAGGCCTTGGACGAGGTGCCGATCGAGCTCGGGCCACATGACCGCGCGGAGCACCGCCAAGTCTTCGCGCACTTCCGCCATCTGGCACGCGAGGTCGTGTTGCGCCGCCGCCAGGCGATGGGCGCGGGCGAGGAGCTGGGAGCGGCGGGCGACGATGTCGGGGCGGCCGGGCGCGAAGTGCTCGTGCGCCGGCGGCCGTTGCGGCTGGGGGCTGCGGGGTCGTTGCCGCCGGCGCGCGAGGACGAGACGTTGCGGGTCGAACGCGGCGGAGCGTGGGGGTCGCGACACGGGTTCCCTCCCGGCGTTGCGGTCGTCGTGGCGGGGGAAGCCGGTCCGTGGTCGATCAGCGCGCACGCTACCGAGGGGGTGCGACAGTCTCAGCGGGGGTGGGTGCGCGAGTCGTGGGGGGGG
>DASUMP010000161.1:0-7427 GCA_036277635.1 Acidimicrobiia bacterium
GCCGCGCGGCGCGAGCTCGGCGGCCATGGAACGCGTGAACGACAGCAGCCCGGCCTTGCCCGCGGCGTACATCGACACCGTCGACGAGAACAAGAACGCGCCGACCGAGATGACGTTCACGATCGCGCCGTGCCCCGACGCCTCGAGGTGCGGGAGCGCGGCCTGCACGAGGAAGACGGGGCCGCGCAGGTTCACGTCGAACGACTTCTGCCACGCCTCCGGCGTGAAGTGACCGATCGGCTGCGCGAGCGCGTTGGCGGCGTTGTTCACGACGATGTCGACGCGACCGAGCTCCGCGACGGTGCGGTCGACGAGCGCCTGGAGCGCGTCGAGCTCGCCCATGTGCGTGGGCACGCCGATCGCGTTCCCGCCCATCTCCCGCAGGTGCGCCTCGGTCTCGGCGCACGCGTCGGCCTTCCGGCTCGCGACCGCCACGCTCGCGCCCGCGCTCACGAGGCCCTCGGCGACCGCGCGCCCGATGCCGCGGGTACCGCCGGTGACGATCGCGACCCGGCCGGTCAGGTCGTACAGCTGCTGCAGTCGGTCGCGGTCCACGCGGCGCTCCTCGCTCGGGGTCGCTGAGCGTCGCGGCCGCAGGCCGGGCCGTGCAAGGCGGGCCGGGCGAGTGTCCCAGGCGACCCGTACGATCGCTCGGGATGGGGATCGCGCTGCTCACCACGCCGTACGGGCCGCCGAGCGCGGCCGCGCTGGTGGCCGCGGTCGAGCGCCACAAAGCAGGCGACCCGCTGCGTCCGGTCACGATCGTCGTCCCCGCGAACTCGGTCGGGGTGGCGGCACGCCGCATGCTGGCCCGCACCACCACCGCGGCCGGCACCGGCATCGTCGCCGCGACGCTGCTCACCCTCTACCGCCTCGGCGAGCTGCTCGGCGCGCCCGTGCTCGCGGCGAGCGGCCGCCGGCCCGTCTCCACGCCGGTGGTGGCGGCGGCGGCGCGGCGAGTGCTGCGCACCGAACCGGGTTTGTTCCGGGCCGTGGCCGACCACCCGTCCACCGAGGAAGCGTTCGTGCGGATCCACCACGAGCTCTCCGCGCTCGACGAGGCCACGCTCGCCCGCCTGGAGGAGCCGCCGGTGAGCCGGCGGGCACGCGAGGTCGTCCGCATCCACCGCGCGATGCGCACGCGTCTCGCGCCCGCCTGGTACGACGAGCGCGACCTGCTCGAAGCCGCGCGCGCCGGGATCGAGGGCGGAACGATCACGCTCGACGACCTCGGCCGCGTGGTCGTGCACCTCCCCCAGCAGCTCTCGCCGGCCGGTGCGGCACTGATCACGGCGATCGCCGACCGCACCGACGTGTCGGTCATCGCCGCGCTCACGGGCGTGCCGCGCGCCGACGCGACGGTGCGCACCGCCGTCGAACGCCTCGGCCTCGAGGTCACCGACGCCGCGGTCGCCGCCGTCACCCCGGCCACCGGCACGCGCGTCGTCAGCACGTCCGACGCCGACGAGGAGGTGCGCGCGGCGGTGCGCGGCGTCGTCGACGCGCTGCGCGCCGGCGTGCCGCTCGAGCGGATGGCGATCCTCTCCGGCACCGCCGAGCCGTACACGCGCCTCGTGCACGACCACTTGCGCGCGGCGAGCATCCCGTTCAACGGCTCCGATCCGCGCGCATTGGCCGAGAGCGTCGCGGGGCGCACGCTGCTCGGGATCCTCGACCTCCCGACGCACGGGTTCCGCCGCGACGACGTCGTCGCGGTCCTCGCGTCGGCGCCGCTGCGGTTCCGCGGCCGGTTCGTGCCCGCGTCGGCGTGGGAACGGCTGACGCGCGACGCGGGCGTCGTCGCGGGGCCGTCGCAGTGGCACGCGCGCCTCGACGACCTCGCGGCGCGGTACACCGAGCGCGCCGAGGCGATCGCCGCCGCGAACGGCACCGAACCGTTCGCCGACCGGCGCGTCGAACGCATCCGCCTGCTGCAAGCGTTCGTCGCGCATCTCGTGCACGAGCTCGACCGGTCGCGCGGGCTGCGCTCGTGGCGCGCGTGGCGCGATTGGTCGAGCGCGCTGCTGCGCGACCTCCTCCCCACCGAGCACCAGCGCGCGGAATGGCCCGACGTGGAGCGCGACGCGCTCGGGAAGGTCGAAGCGGCGCTCGACCGCCTCGCCGGACTCGACGAGCTCGACGACCCGCCCGACCCCGAGACGTTCCGCCGCACGCTGCGGCTCGAGCTCGACAGCGGCCTCGGGCGCGCCGGGCGCATCGGCGACGGCATCCTCGTCGGCACGATGGGTCTCGGCCTCGGGCTCGACCTCGACCGGGTGTTCGTGCTCGGACTCGCCGAAGGGTCGTTCCCCGCGCGCTCCCGCGAAGACTCGCTCCTCACCGACGACGAACGTCGTCGCGCCGGCGGCGACTTGCCGTTGCGCGGCTCCCGACCCGACGACGACCAGCGCGGGCTGCTCGCGGTCCTGGCCGCCACCACGGGTGAGCGGTGGATGTCGTACCCGCGGGGGGATCTGCGCAAGAGCACCGAGCGCATGCCCTCACGGTTCCTCCTCGACACGGCGCGCGGGCTGCTCGGTGGCACCCGCATCTACGGCGACGCGCTCGCCGAGCTCGACGAACCGTGGTGCACGCACGTGCCGTCGTTCGCGGCCGGGATCGTGCGCACGCCGTTCCCCGCCACCGAGCAGGAGCACAACCTGCACTCGCTCGCCCAGCACCGGGCGCAGGGCGGGCGCGGCACCGACCACGAGCTGCGCACGCACGACATCGCGTACGCGCGCGCGGTCACGCTCATCGACGCGCGGCGCTCCAACGCGTTCACGCGCTTCGACGGCAACCTCGCCGGCCTGCCGGTGCCCGGACCCGCGCGCGACGGCCTGCTGGTGTCGCCCACCCGGCTGCAGACGTACGCGGCGTGCCCGTTCGACTACCTGATGGAGTCGGTGCTGCGCGTCGGCATCCCGGAGAACCCCGAAGAGCTGCTGCGCATCAGTCCGCTCGACCGCGGCAGCCTCGTCCACGAGGTGCTCGAGGAGTTCCTCACCGAGGTGCTCGCCGCCGACCCGAATCGGCGACCGGGCACACCGTGGAGCGACGCCGAGCGCGCCCGCTGCCTCGCGATCGGCGAGCAGCACTGCCACGCGTACGAGGCGGCGGGTCGCACCGGCCGCGACCTGTTCTGGCGTGCCGATCGGCGCCGGATCATGACCGACCTCGAAGAGCTCCTCGAGCTCGACAGCACCCGCCTGGTCGACGATCAGCTCGTTCCGGTCGCGGCCGAGCTGAGCTTCGGCTTCGGCGACGTCCCCCCGGTCGAGATCGAGCTCGCCGACGGCCGGCGAGTCGCGTTCCGGGGATCGGCCGACCGCGTCGATCGCGCCGCCGACGGGAGCCTCGTGGTCATCGACTACAAGACCGGCAAGCACTGGCGCGCGCCCGACGACGACCTCACGAACCGGGGCACCGCGCTGCAGCTCCCCGTCTACGCGCACGCGGCACGCGCCGCGTTCGGCGACCCGTCGACGCCGGTCACCGCGTCCTACTGGTTCGCGTCGCGCGCGAAGGGCGAGTTCAAGTGGTTCGACGTGCCACTGACCTCCGAGGTCGCGGCCCGCTTCGACGAGGTGGTACGCACGATCGTCGACGGCATCGAGGCCGGCGTGTTCCCGTGCCGGCTCGACCCGCCGTCGTCGTGGTCGTGGCGCCAGCGCACCTACACCGACCCCGACGCGCGCGGCACCCGCGACCGGTTCCGCGAGTGGGACACCAAGCGCGCCGCCCCCGAGGTTGCGGGCTACGTGGCCCTCGCGGAGCCCGAGATGCTGGAGGGGGTCGACGCCGATGGCTGATCACGCGATCGCCGACCTCCCCACACGCGACGAGATCCGCACCGCGCTCGACGAGACGCTGTTCGTCGAGGCCGGCGCCGGATCGGGCAAGACCACCGCGCTCGTCGAGCGCGTGCTCGCGCTCGTGTGCGACGCGGGCGTGCCGATGGCCCGCATCGCCGCGATCACGTTCACCGAGAAGGCCGCCACCGAGCTGCGCGACCGGGTGCGCCAAGCCCTCGAGCGCGTCGCGACCGATCCTGCGCCGGGCACCGACCCCGCCCGCATCGAGCGGGCCGCGGCCGCGATCGACGAGGTCGACGGCGCCGCCGTCTCCACCCTGCACGCGTTCGCGCAGCGCCTGCTGCACGACTGCCCGATCGAAGCGGGCCTCCCGCCGCACTTCGACGTGCACGACGAGCTCTCGTCGCAGGTCACGTTCGACGATCGCTGGAGCGAGTTCGTCGACCAGCTGCTCGGCGACTCGGCGCTGGAGCGCACGGTGATGCTCGGCACCGCCGCGGGCGTCGACCTGCGCAAGCTGCGCGAGCTCGCGATCGTCGCCAACGCCAACTGGGACCTCGTCGAGCGCGAGCGACTCCACGAGCTCGACGACGAGCCGCCGCCGCTCGACGCCACCCGCCTCGTCGACGCGATCGCAGCGGTCGGCGCGCGGGTGCACCACTGCACGGTCGACGACGACAAGCTCGCGGCGCGCATCGCCGACATCGAGGCGTTCGGCGAGCGGCTGCGCAAGGCGCCCGACGAGTACGAGGCGCTCACCCTGCTGAAGGAATGCCCGATCAGCTTCAAGGTCGCGCGAACTGGCAAGTCGGGGAGCTGGGGGTGCGACATCAACGAGGTGCGCGCCGAAGTCGTCGCCCTCGACGAGTGCCGGGGCGAGATCATCGACGAGGTCGCGACCGCGGTGGCGCGCCGGCTCCTGGGAGCGATCGCGACCTTCACTCTCGCGTCCGCCGCCGAACGCGAGCGCGCGGGCACGCTCGAGTTCCACGACCTCCTCGTGCTCGCGCGCCGCATGCTGCGCGACCCCGAACACGGCACCGAGGTGCGCGCCCGGCTGCGCGAGCGCTACGCAAGGCTGCTGCTCGACGAGTTCCAGGACACCGACCCGATCCAGCTCGACCTCGCCCTGCTGCTCGCGACGCCGCCGGCCGCGGGCCCCGCCGTCGCGTGGTCCGACCTCGAGCCCGATCCGGGCCACTTGTTCGTCGTCGGCGACCCGAAGCAGTCGATCTATCGCTTCCGGCGCGCCGACATCGCGCTGTTCCTCGCCGCGCGCGACCGGCTCGGCCGGCCGACGCGTCGACTCACCAGCAACTTCCGCACGGTCACGCCGGTGATCGAGTGGGTCAACCACGTGTTCGGCACGCTGATCGAGGCGGCCCCCGACTCGCAACCGGAGTACGTGGCGCTGCACCCGGTGCGCCCGGCGCCGCCGTCGGGACCCGCGGTCACGCTGCTCGGCGTCGCCCCCCACGCGCCGAAGACATCGGCCGACGAGCAGCGCACCGCCGAGGCGGCCGATGTCGCCGCCGTGGTGCGCACCGCGATCGCCGACGAGTGGCCCGTGGCCGAGACGGTGCACGACGCCGACGGCACCCGGCGCGAGGTGTGGCGCCCGGCCCGCCTCGGCGACATCGCGATCCTGCTCCCCGCCCGCACGTCGCTCGGCCACCTCGAAGACGCCCTCGACGCCCTCAGCATCCCGTACCGCGCCGAGACGTCGTCGCTCGTCTACGCGACGCGCGAGATCCGCGACCTGCTCGTGCTGCTGCGCGCGGTCGACGACCCCACCGACGAGCTCGCCGTCGTCACCGCGCTGCGCTCGGCGCTGCTCGGCTGCGGCGACGACGACCTGTTCGTGTACCGCGTGCAGCACGGCGGCAGCTGGCACCCGTTCTCGCCCCGCCCCGAGGGTCTGCCCGCCGACCACCCCGTCGTCGCCGGTCTCGACGTGCTGCGCCGGCTCGGCGACGAGAAGCACTGGTGCACGCCGAGCCAGCTGCTCGACCAGATCGTGCGCGAGCGGCGCGTCCTCGAAGTGGCCGACGTGTCGGGGCGGCCGCGCGACGTGTGGCGCCGGGTGCGCTACGTCATCGACCAGGCGCGCGCGTTCGGCGAGGCCGAAGGCGGGTCGCTGCGCGACTTCCTCGCGTGGGCGGAGCGTCAGGGCGACGAAGGATCACGCGTCGTCGAGACCGTGCTCCCCGAAACCGACGACGACGCGGTGCGCATCCTCACGATCCACGGCGCCAAGGGTCTCGAGTTCCCCATCACGATCCTGTCGGGCATGACCACGAAGGCGGTGCGCCGTCCGGGCGGGGTGCGGCTCGTGTTCCCGCCCGGCGGCGGCTGGGCGCTGCGGATCGACAAGGAGATCCGCAGCGAGGACTACGAGCGCTTCGAACCCGTCGACGAGCAGATGGACTTCCACGAGAAGTTGCGGCTCCTCTACGTCGGCGCGACCCGCGCCCGCGACCACTTGGTCGTGTCGTTGCACCGGGCCGAGCGCGAGCCGGGCGACGATCCCGCGAAATGGACGCACGCAGAGCTGCTCGGGAGCGCGGGCCTGCTCGCACCGCACGCGACGCCGTTCGTCGCGAGCGCCGCGATCGCACCGGAGCCGCCCGCCACACGTGCGATCGTGGCGGTGCCGCCGCGCGACGAGTGGGCCGCAGCCCGTACCCGCGCGCTCGACGAGGGACGCGTGCCGCGCGTGCAGTCGGCCACCCGGATCGCTCGCGAAGCGGCCGAGCGCGCCGCCGCCGCAACCGCCGAGATCGACGCGCCCGACCCGGGGATGGCGAAGGAACCGCGCGACCTCGAGCTGCCGCCGTGGCAGCGTGGGCGCTACGGCACTGCGATCGGGCGCGCGGTGCACGCGGTGCTGCAGACGATCGACCTGCGCACCGGCGCCGGGATCCCCGAAGCGGCCGCCGCCCAAGCCGCCGCCGAGGGCGTGCTCGGCCACGAGGACCGCATCGCCGCGCTGGCCCGCTCCGCGCTCGCCACCGCCACGGTCGCCGACGCGGTCGCCCACGAGTTCCGCCGCGAGACGTTGGTCGCCACCACCCTCGGCGACCGCACGCTCGAGGGCTACGTCGACCTGCTGTACCGCACGCCGCACGGCATCGTCGTCGTCGACTACAAGACCGACGCCGTGCACGGCGACGACGACCTCGACGCCAAGCTCGCGCGGTACCGCCTCCAGGGAGCCGCCTACGCCGTCGCGGTGGCGGCCGCGACCGGCGAGCCCGTCGTCCGCTGCGTCTTCTTGTTCCTCGACCCCGCGGGGGCACGGGAACGCGCGGTCGACGATCTCGACGCCGCGATGGCCGAGGTGCGGGCATTGCTCTGAGCGGGCTGCGAGGATGGCGCCGTGGGTGCGAACGCCGTCCTGCTCCTGTCGTGCCCCGACCAGCCCGGCGTCGTCGCGGCCGTCGCCGAGCTGGTGTACCGCCACGGCGGCAACATCGTCGACACCGAGCAGCACACCGACCGGGAAGACGGCGTGTTCTTCCAGCGGGTCGAGTTCGAGCTCGACGGCTTCGCCCTCGGGCGTGACGAGATCCTGCCCGCGTGCGCGCCGCTGCTCGAGCGCTTCGCGGCGCG
>DASUMP010000162.1:0-3305 GCA_036277635.1 Acidimicrobiia bacterium
CGGGGCTGACGCTCAGAGGTACCAGGTGCGGTAGCGCACGCTGCCGCGCAGCGTGCCGAGACGCACCCCCGCGACCCAGCTCCACGCGGCACGGCCGGTGCGCGTCGCGAGACGCGGGAGCCACACCACGAGCACCACCCACGACCGCCAGCCCGCGAACCGGGGCGCGCGGCCGAGCCCGGCGGCGCGGGCGCGGCGGGCGACGAGCGGGCGGTAGGTGCCGTAGAGGAGTCCCTGCCGGAACAGCACCCGCGGTTCGTGCCGGTAGCGGTAGTGCACCAGCGCGTCAGGAGCGAAGTGGACGGCGACGCCGGCAGCCCGCAGGCGCAACGAGAGCTCGGCGTCTTCCTGCGCGACGACGGCCTCGTCGAACCCGCCGACCGCGCGCCACACCGAGGCCCGGATCCCCAGGTTGCCGGCCGCGATCGTCGGGAACAGCCCGTGGAAGGTCATGGGCGCGGTGCTCGACGGCACGCCGCGCGTCGCGACGAGCCACGCCGGGTTCAGGCGTCGCACCTCGAGCGGGCCGGTGACGCACTCGTGGTCGCGCAGCGCGTCGCCCATCGCGGCCACCCACCGCGGGCCGACGATGTCGTCGGCGTCGACCATCGCGAGGTTGACGCCACGCGCGCACCGGGCGGCGGCGTTGCGCGCGGCCGCGGCCCCGCGCCCGGCCGTCACCGTCTCGACCCGCACCCGGGGGTGGCGCGCCGCGTACTCGCGTGCGAGCGCGGCCGTGCCGTCGGTGGACCGGTGGTCGGCGACGACGATCTCCCACGATCCGGTCCAGTCCTGCCCGACGAGCGCGTCGAGCTGGGCGGCGAGCGTGGCGGCGGCGTCGTGCGCGGGGACGAGCACCGACAGCTCGACCTCGCCGCGACGCTGCTCGTCGGTCACGACCCGCGGCCCCGGCGGCGGGCCCGGCGCACCCGCCACATCCCCTGCACCTCGCCGACGCATCCGCCGAGCACCCACACCCAGCGGGCGCGCCCGGCCGCGGTGCGTACGAGCAGCACGTTGCGCGCGAGCCAGACCCAGCGTCGCCACGAGAACGGCGACGGGAGCGCCGTGCCTTCCGAACGGAACCGGGCGACGAGCACGGGCTTCACGCGCGCGTAGTTGCGGGCCTGGCGGTAGAGGCCGCGGGTCGTGGCGCGGTAGCGGTAGGCGACGACGGCGTCGGGGACGTAGGTGAGCTCGACCCCGTTGCGCCAGAACCGGTGCGACAGCTCGACGTCGGAGCCGTTCACGAGCGACTCGTCGAAGCCGCCGTGCGTGTCGACGAGCGCGCGGTGGAACGCGAGGTTGCAGCTGTGGGCGAACGGGAACGCGTCGAGGAACGATCCCGGCCCGTGCTCGATCGCGAGCCCACGTGTCTCGACCACCTCGGGCGGGTTGAGACGGTGCACGTCGAGCGGTCCGGTGACGAACGCGTGCGACGCGAGCGCGTCGCCGATCGCGGCGACCCACCCCGGGCCCACGACGTCGTCGGAGTCGCACATCGCGATCGAACGCCCGCGCGCGGCGGCGATCCCGGTGTTGCGCGCGTAGCCGATGCTGTTGCGCTCGGGGGCAGACACGAGACGGAAGCGCGGGTCGCGCGCGGCGTACTCGGCGACGACGCCGGCCGTCGCGTCCGACGAGCGGTTGTCGACCACGACGACTTCGAACGAACCCGACCACTCCTGCTCGGCCAGCGCGTCCAGCTGTTCGGCGATCGTCGCCGCGGCGTCGTGCGCGGGCACCACGACGGTGAGGTCGAGCTCGGGGTCGGACTCAGGCACGGCCGCCCCCGTCGGTGGGCGTGACCGCGGCCGAGGCCGACGCGATCGCGCACGCGCGCTCGAGCACGGCTTCGAAGCGCGCCGCGAGTCCGGCGGGGTCGACGTCGTCGCGGCGCGCGTGCGCGCGGGCGGCCACGACGAGCTCGTCGTAGTGCGCAGGCGCCAGCATCTCCTCGAGGGCCTCGGTCCACTCGGTGACTGCGGCGTCGGGCGGCAACACGCGACCACCGGGTCCGACGCCTTCGTGGAGGCCGGGCAGGTCGGTGGCGAGCACGGGGATGCCGTTGGCCTGCGCTTCGAGCACGACGCGCGGCCGCCCGTTCGTGAGGTAGGGCGCGAACAGGAGGCGGACGTCGGCGTAGAGCTCGCGTGGATCGGCGACCGGACGGCGCAGCTCCACGTTGGGGAGCGCGGCGGCCCGGTGCGCGAGATCGTCGTGCTCGGCGTCGGTGAGCACCCACGACTCCGCGAACGTGAACGGGACGTGCGGCAGCGCGGCCGCCACCGCGAACGCGATGTCGACGCCGGAGATCGCGATCGGGTTGACGAACAGCACCCGCTCGCGCGTGGTCTCGACGAGGCAGCGGTCGAGCTCGACGACCGACGGGACCACGACCGCGGTGTGTCCGAGCGCCGCGGCCCGCTCGGCGTGGATCGCCGCGTTCGCGACGAGCACGTCGGGAGGCGCGGGCGGATCGCTGAGGTGGCGGGTCGCCGACTCCTCGCGCAGGTAGAGCACGCTCGCCGCGCCGGCGGCGGCGACCTTCGACCGGATCGTGCGCCACGCGGGCCGGTCGAGGCTGCTGGCGACGACCACGTCGGGCCGGAACGACGCGAGCAGCGCGTCGAGCGCGTTCTCGGGCACGTGCGCGCTCCAGCACGCGACGCCATCGGCCTCGGGAAGCGGGAGCAGTCGCCGGCCGAGGCGCGCGGTCAGCGCGGCGACGGGAGCCGCGAGCGGAGTGCCCGCGACGCGCGCCGACGCGTCGACGGCGCGCTCGTGCAGCGACTTCACCGGCGCGGGCCCACGCGTCACCGACAGGACACCGGACACGTGGCCCCGCTCGACGAGGCGCGACGCGAGCTCCACCGTGCTGCGCGCGGACCCACCGCCGGGGCTCCCCGACACGAACAGGACGCGCACGGTCTCAGCCACCCGCTCGGTACCGCACGACCCGACAGTAACCGGACCCACCCGCACCGCCGCGCGCCGCGCGCTCGGAACACGCGCCGGTCGGACGGGGGTCGGCGAGCGGTTAGCGTTGACCGCTCGGGCGACGGCACCGCGCGCGCCCGGATCGACGGAGCCATGGCTGCAGCGAGCACCCACGAGTCGCCGACGCCCACCGCTGCGCCACTGCGGAGGGTCGCTCGGGTCGCGAAGCGCACCGCGCTGCGCTCCACCCCGGCGCCGGTGCGCCGCACCGCAGCCGCGATCGACTACCGCCGCCGGCTGCTCGCGACGCGCGCCCCGCGCACGTTCTCCGAGAAGCTGCACTACAAGATGCTGCGCGACCACCG
>DASUMP010000163.1:0-10170 GCA_036277635.1 Acidimicrobiia bacterium
CCGCTCTCGGAGAAGATCCTGTGGAAGGAGTTCCACGCCGGCGAGACGATCGTCATCGACGCGGAAGACGGCGAAGTCGTCTTCCGGTCGGTCGAGGCGGTCGAGCCGCCGCCGGTGGAGCTCGCCGGGAGCGGCACCACCGAGTAGCCGCGCCGATCCGATGCGCACGGGACCCCGCCCCGGTGGCGGGGTCCCGGCGCGTGCAGCGCCGGATGCGAGAATCCTGCGATGTCCCGCCGCGCCGCTCGCGCCGCCCTCGCCGCGCTCGCGCTCGTCGTGGTGCTCGCGGGCTGCGAAGTCGACGGCCAGGTCGCGATCCGCCTCGACGACGACGGCACCGGCACCGTCGCCGCGCGCGTCACCCTCGATCCCGAAGCGCTGGCGCGCCTCGAAGCGGGCGGCGTGCCGATCGACGAACGCGTGTCGCTCGCCGGCTTCGAGGCCGCGGGGTGGACGGTGCCCGAGTGGGAGCGCACGCTCGGCGGCGGCGCGACGGTGCGCATCGCGCACGCGTTCTCCGGCGAAGCCGAGCTCGACCGCCTGCTCACCGACCTCTTCGGCGCCGACGGCTGGTTGCGCGACCCCGAGCTCGACCGCCAGCGCGGGGTGATCCGCAGCCGCGACGGCGTGCGTGTCGACGCCGACCTCACCGACCTCGCCGGCGGCGTGCTCGACGACGCCGAGCTCGTCGCCAACCTCCAAGCGGTCGGCGTCGACCCGAACATCGTTGCCACCCAGGTCGCCGCCGGGATTGCCGACTCGTTCGACCTCACCGTGTCGCTGCAGGTGCCGCGCGACGGCCGGCGGCTCTACCGGCTGTCACCCGGCGACGAGCAGCTCTTGGCGATGTCGTCGAGTGCCACCGACTACGACCGCCTCGTGCTGGCCGGCATCGGGATCCTCATGGTGTTCCTCGCCCTGCTGCTCTACCTGGCCGCGAGCATCAGCGCCCGCCGGCGGCGGATGGTGTCGGCCGAGACGCGCCGGATCGACCTGCCGATGTCGTGAGGGCAGTCCGCGGTCCACCATCGGTGTCGCAGGGCGCCGCTAGGGTGCGGGCATGACCCGAACACGTGTTCGCCACTGTTGCGAGGCGTGCGGCGCCGAGGCCCCGAAGTGGCTCGGGCGCTGCCCCGACTGCGGCACCTGGGGGTCGCTCGTCGAAGCGGTCGCACCCACCGCGCGGGCGGCCACGCCGTCGGTCGTGCCCGGCGCCGCGGTCCCGCTCGCGAGCGTGGGCACCGATCCCGGCGCGCGCCGACCGAGCGGGGTCGGCGAGCTCGATCGCGTGCTCGCGGGCGGCTTCGTGCCCGGCTCGGTCACGCTGCTCGGCGGCGAGCCCGGCATCGGCAAGAGCACGCTGCTGCTCCAGTCGCTCGCCGCCATGGCGGCCGCGGGCGCGCGCTGCCTGCTCGTGTCGGCCGAGGAGTCGCCCGAACAGGTGCGGCTGCGCGCCGAGCGTCTCGGGCCGCTGCCCGGCGAGCTGCTCGTCCTCGCCGAGACGTCGCTGCCCTACGTGCTCGCGCACGCCGAGACGATCGCGCCCGATGTGCTCGCGGTGGACTCGATCCAGATGGTCGCCGACCCCGACTCGCCCGGCGTCCCCGGCAGCGTCTCGCAGGTGCGCGACTGCGCGCAGCGGCTCGTGCGCTACGCGAAGGAGCGTGACGTCGCCACGGTGCTCGTGGGCCACGTCACCAAGGAGGGCACGCTCGCCGGGCCGCGCGTGCTCGAACACGTCGTCGACACCGTGCTGTCGTTCGACGGCGACCGGCACCACGCGCTGCGCTTCCTGCGCGCCCGCAAGCACCGCTTCGGGCCCACCGACGAGCTCGGGCTGCTCGAGATGCGCGCCGACGGCCTCGCCAGCGTCCCCGACGCGAGCGCGATCTTCCTCGCCGACCGCCGCGAAGGTTCGGCCGGTTCCGTCGTCGCGCCCGTGCTCGAAGGCACCCGCCCGCTGCTCGTGGAAGTGCAGGCGCTCGTCGCCGCGTCGAGCGCGGCCATGCCGCGCCGGGCCGCGCAAGCCCTCGACGCCAGCCGTCTCGCGATGCTGCTCGCCGTGCTCGCGCGCCGCGCCGGCGTCGACCTCGGCATGCACGACGTCTACAGCAGCGTCGCCGGCGGCGTGCGCGTGCAGGAGACCGGCGTCGATCTCGCCCTCGTGCTCGCCCTCGTCAGCGCGCACCTCGACCGACCGGTCGCCGACGACACGGTCGTGCTCGGCGAGGTCGGCCTCGGCGGGGAGGTGCGGCAGGTCCCCCACACCGCGCGCCGCCTCGCCGAGGCCGCCCGCCTCGGCTTCCGCCGCGCCATCGTCCCCACCTCCACCGCCGACGTCAGCGGCCTCACCCTCACCCGCGTCCCCGACGTCACCACCGCCCTCACCCCCTTGGGCCCGTTGGCGCAGTAGTGCACCGCCCAGGTGGCACAACTGCACCAACGGGGCACGACGGCGGCCGGAGGGCGGGCGGTTCGACCGGCTTGTACCCTTGTGGGCGCACCAGTCTCGGACGCAAGGTGCCCAGCCGTTCGATATCTGGTCCGGGAGGGGGAGCAGGTGCCGCACCCGCGGTGGGAAGCGTTCTATTCGGCGCTCGGGCTGGTCGCGCCGGGCACGCCGCTGCGCGAGGGCATCGACCGGATCCTCCAGGCGAAGATGGGCGCCCTCATCGTCGTGAGCGACGGCCCCGACGTGCTCAACATCTGCTCGGGCGGCTTCCTCCTCGACGCCGAGTTCACCCCCCAGCGTCTCTCCGAGCTCGCCAAGATGGACGGCGCGATCATCCTCGCGGCCGACGGGTCGCGAGTCGCGCGGGCCAACGTGCACCTCGTGCCCGACCCCGACATCCCGACGTCGGAGACCGGCACCCGCCACCGCACCGCCGAGCGGGTCGCGCGCCAGATCAGCGTCCCGGTGATCACGGTCTCCGAAGAGATGGGCCTCGTGTCCATCCACTTCCGGGGCCAGAAGAAGACGCTCGAGCAGATCCCGCGCGTACTCGCCCGCTCCGACCAGGCGCTGCAGATCCTCGGCCGCTACAAGACCCGCCTCGACGGCGTCACCGGCGCGCTCAGCGCGCTCGAAGTGGAAGACCTCGTGACCGTGCGCGACGTCGCGACCGTGCTGCAGCGCACCGAGATGGTGCGCCGCATCGCGCAGGAGATCGAGGGCTACGTGATCGAGCTCGGCGTCGACGGCCGGCTCGTGCAGCTCCAGCTCGAAGAGATGACCGGCGGCGTCGAAGAAGACCGCCGGCTCGTGTGCAAGGACTACTTCGTCGAGTCGACCGAGTGGGTGCTCGAGCAGGTCACGCTCCGACTCGCTGAGCTCTCCGACGACGAGCTGCTCGAGCTGCGCACCGTCGCCGGCTTGTTGCACCTCCCGGTCGAGATGGATCTCGACTCGTCGCTGCAGACCCGTGGCCACCGCCTCCTCGCGCGCATCCCGCGCCTGCCCGAGACGATCGCGGAGAAGGTCGTCGAGCGGTTCGGGACCCTGCCGAAGATCATGCGGGCGAGCATCACCGATCTCGTCGAGGTCGAAGGCGTCGGCGAGGCTCGTGCCCGGGCGATCAAGGACGGCCTCTCGCGCGTCGCCGAGAGCTCGATCCTCGATCGCTACGCCTGAGCGCGGCGCGCGGTAGAACGTCGCGCATGGCAGCGCTCCGTGAAGGTCCCGTCCACGACGTCTCGGTGGAGCACCGCACGCTCCGCGTCGACGGCGACGACGTGCCCGTCGTCCACGCCCGTCCCGACGGCCCGCCGCGCGCGGGCCTCGTGCTCCACCCCGACCTCGGCGGCAACCGGCCGCTGTTCGACGACATGGCCCGCCGCCTCGCCACCCACGGCCTCGCCGTCGCGTGTGTCGAACCGTTCGCGCGCTTCGATCGCGACAAGCTCGACTCGGTCGAGGTCCGCATGGCGAAGGTCCCCGAGCTCGACGACGCCACGCAGCTCGGCGACCTCGAAGCCGCCGCCAACCTCCTCGTCGTCGACGACGACGTGAGCACGATCTCGGTGCTCGGCTTCTGCATGGGCGGCTACTACACGCTCAAGGCCGCCACGTCGGATCGCTTCGATCGCGCGGTCTCGTTCTACGGGATGATCACGACCCCCGAGCACTGGCGCGGCCCCGGTCACAAGGCGCCGCTCGCCACCGCCGCCGACGTGTGTCCCACGCTCGCGATCTTCGGCAGCGCCGATCCGTGGACACCGAAGGAAGACATCGACGCCCTCCGCCAGGCGTGGAGCGCGCGCGACGACTGCGAGATCGTCGTCATCGACGGCGCCGACCACGGCTTCGTCCACGACCCCGACCGCCCCGCCCACCGCCCCGACGACGCGGCACAAGTCTGGGCGCGCGCGCTGGAGTGGATCAGCGCGATCTGAGCCGCGCGTCTACGCGCGGCCGCGGTTGTGGAGCTCGTCGCGTTGGAGGATGCGGTAGCGGCCTCGGCCGGTGACTTCGAGCCAGCCGAGCTTGGCGAAGGTGGCGATGGCGCGGTTGACGCGTTCGCGTGAGGCGCCGACGACGCCGGCGAGCTCTTCTTGGGTGAGGGGCATCTCGAAGTCGTCGTCGGGGCCGGCGAGCTCGAGGAGACGCTTCGCGGTGCGGCCGGGGACGTCGAGGAACATCGCGTCGGCGAGCGCGTCGTCGGTGGCGCGCAGTCTGCTCGCAAGGATGCGGAGCACCTTCCAGAGCACCTCGGGGCTCGCTTCGAGCGCGGCGCGGACGTCGGCGAAGGTGAGCACGTGGAGGCGCGCGGGGGTGAGCGCGCGGGCGTCGGCCGAGCGAGGGCCGTTGTCGAAGAGCGCCATCTCGCCGACGATCTCGGGCGGGCCGAGGATGGCCACGACCGATTCGCGACCGTCGCCGGCGTGGGCGGAGATCGCGATCCGGCCCTCGACGATGACGTAGCACTCCGACGCGGGTTCCCCCTTGCGGAACAGCTCGTCGCCCCGCTCGAAGCGGGCGTCACGGACCGTGGTCCGGAGCTTGTCGAGCTGCGCCGACGGGAGGGTCCCGAACAACTCTGTCTGCTCGAGCACCACCCCTCCACGTGTGCCGGATGCCGGCCCCGAGGCTACCCGTGGCCGGGGCGGTTCAAGACCGAGGCGCCCTCCGCCGATCCACAGGGGAGGGACGGCGCGCGAGGAGGCTCATGTTCGTCGAGATCGTCCGGCTCTTCATGGTGTTGCTGGGCACGACGGCGGGCTTCTACGCGGCCAAGGATCTGGGGATCCCGAACGGCGACGGCATCGCCGGCGTCCTCGGCTGCCTGCTCGGCTACGTGGGCGGCGGCATCGTGGGGCGCACGCTCGAGCGTGCGGTCGGCGCGGTGGAGCGGCGGGTCGAGACGCGACACCCGATCGAGGTGGTCGCGGGGACGATCGGTGGGGTCGGCGGTGCGGTGGGGGGCGCGGCGCTGTCGTTCCCGTTCATCGTGTTGCTCCCCGCGCGCGTCGCGGTCCCGATCGGTGGGCTGTTGGTCTGGATCGGCGTGTGGACCGGGTGGCGCGTGATCGGACGGCGCGCGATCTCGCTCGCCGAGTCGTTCGGTCTGTCGGCGCGGCCGTTGGTGCGCGCGCAGGCGTTCGACGCGCGCGACGGGTTCCTCGTCGACACGTCGGTCGTGATGGACGGGCAGCTGTTGCAGCTCGTGCGCGCCGGCATCATCTCGTCGGACCTGCTGGTGCCGCGCTTCGTGCTCGACGAGCTGCAGGGGTTCGCCGACGCGCCCGACGACGCGCGTCGTCGCCGCGCGCGGCAAGGGTTGGAGATGCTCGAGGTGCTGCGCAAGGAAGGTCCGGTGCGCCTGTTCGTGCTCGACGACGAAGTGCCCGAGCTCGCCGCGGTCGACGCGAAGCTCGCGGCCTTGGCGAAGCGACTCGAGCTGCGACTTCTCACCAACGACAGCGCGCTCGCGCACGTCGCCGAGGTGCAGGGCGTGCCCACGTGCAACCTTCGCCGTCTCGCGATCGACTTGTCGCCGTCGGTGCTCCCGGGCGACTTCGTGCGGGTCACGCTCACCAAGCACGGGCGGGAGCGCGGCCAGGGGGTCGGTCACCTCGACGACGGTTCGATGGTCGTGGTGAACGACGGTGCCGGCCTCGTCGGCGGTCCCGAGGTGCAGCTGCAGGTCACCTCGGTCGTGCCGACCTCGGCCGGTCGCCTCCTCTTCGCCCAGCTCGACACCGACTGACCCGCTCGCCGCGCTCTCGGTTGGAGCGATTCACCACACCGCACGTGGGTGTACTGCACCAACGGTGCGTGGTCGTGGAGTACTGCACCAACGGTGGGGGGTGGGGGCGGGGGATACTGCACGGGTGAGCGTCTGGGCGATCGTCGTGGCGGCGGGGGCGGGCGCGCGCTACGGGGGTGCGAAGCAATTCGAGCGCCTGGGTGCCTCGACGGTGCTCGACCGTTCGGTGGCCACGGCGTGCGCGGCGTGCGACGGGGTGGTGGTGGTGCTGGCGGCGGGAGCCGCGTGGACACCGCCGGCGGGGGTCGCGTGCGTGCCGGGGGGCGCGACGCGCTCCGACTCGGTGCGCGCCGGGCTCGCGGCGGTTCCCGACGACGCCGACGTCGTGGTCGTGCACGACGCGGCCCGGCCGCTGGCGTCGGAAGCGTTGTTCCGCGCGACGATCGCCGCGGTACGCGACGGCGCCGACGGCGCGGTCCCGGGGGTCGCCGTCGCCGACACCGTGAAGCGGGTCGAGCGCGACGTGGTGGTCGAGACGGTGCCGCGCGACGCGCTCGTCGCGGTGCAGACGCCGCAGGCGTTCTCCGCCGAGCGGTTGCGCGCCGCGCACGCGAGCGGCGGTGTCGACACCGACGACGCCGCGCTGATCGAAGCACTCGGTGGGCGCGTCGTCGTCGTGCCGGGGGAGCGGGCCAACATCAAGATCACGACCGCCGACGACCTGCGGGTGGTGCGCGCGTTGGGAGACGACACATGAGGATCCGCGTCGGGCTCGGCTTCGACGTCCACCCGTTCGCCACCGACGGCGAGCTCGTGCTCGGCGGGGTCCGCCTCGAGGGACCCGCGCTCGCCGGCCACAGCGACGGCGACGCGGTCGCGCACGCGGTCGCCGACGCCGTGCTCTCCGCCGCGGGTCTCCCCGACCTCGGCACGCTGTTCCCGGCCTCCGACGAGCAGTGGCGCGGCGCCGACAGCATCGCGTTGCTCCACGACGTCGCGGAACGCGTGCGCGGCGAGCGGTGGTGGGTGGTCAACGTCGACGTGGTGATCGCGGCGGAGCGGCCGCACCTCGCCGAGCACGTGCGAGCGATGGCGGCGAACGTCGCCGAGGCGCTCGTGCCCGCGAAGGAGCCGCTCGGCGGTGGGGTCGCGGTCTCGGTGAAGCCCAAGCGCGGCGAGGGGCTCGGCGCGATCGGGCGCGCCGAAGGGATCGCGGTGTGGGCGGTCGCCCTGCTCGGCAGCTGATCCGAATCCCGGCCGGGCGGCGCGGAGGTGGGCAGTAGCCTCCGCGGTCGTGCTGCGCCTCTACGACACCGCCGCGCGCGCCGAGCGCGAGCTCGTGCCGCGCGATCCCGGCCGCGTGTCGATGTACGTGTGCGGGCCCACGCCCTACGACGTCCCCCACCTCGGCCACGGTCGCACCGCGGTCGTGTTCGATGTGCTGCGCCGCTACTTGGAGTGGCGCGGCCTCGACGTGCGCTTCGTGAGCAACGTCACCGACGTGGAAGACCGCATCATCGCCCGCGCCGCGGAGCGGGGCACCACCGAAGCCGACCTGTCGGCCAAGTACGAGCGCGTCTACTGGGACGAGCTGGCGCGCATCGGCGTGCGCGCGCCCGATGCGATCCCGCACGCGACCGAGTACATCGACGGCATGCAGCAGCTCATCGCCGAGCTCATCGAGCGGGGCGCGGCCTACGTGATCGAGGGCTCCGGCGTGTACTTCGCGGTCGAGTCGTACCCCGGCTACGGCGACCTGTCGCACCGCGACGTCGCCGATCTCGTCGAAGGCGCGGGCGCGCGCGTGGAAGTCGACGAACGCAAGCGCAGCCCGGTCGACTTCGCGCTCTGGAAGGCGGCGAAGCCGGGTGAGCCCACCTGGGACTCGCCGTGGGGCCCCGGCCGACCGGGGTGGCACATCGAGTGCTCGGCGATGTCGCTCGACCTGCTCGGCGAAGGCTTCGACCTGCACGGCGGCGGCGACGACCTCGTGTTCCCGCACCACGAGAACGAGCGCGCGCAGGCCGAGGCCGCGGGGCACTCGTTCGCGCGGCACTGGGTGCACTCGGGCATGGTCAACGTGTCGGGCGAGAAGATGAGCAAGTCGCTCGGCAACTTCACCACCCTCGCCGACGCGCTCGACTCCTACGGCGCCCGCACGTTCCGGATGCTCGCGGTGCAGACGCACTACCGCCGTCAGATGGAGGTCGGCGACGCCGAGCTCCATCAGGCGCGCGCGGCGGTGGAGCGGCTCGACGCGTTCGTGCGGCGGGCGCAGGCCGCCGGGCTCACGTGGACCGCCGCCGACGTCGATGACGCGCGGCGCAGCGAGCTGGTCGAGGCGATGGACGCCGACCTCGACACGCCCGAGGCCCTGGCCCGGGTCTTCACGATGGTGCGCGACGCCAACGCCCAGCTCGACGCGGGTCAGGTCGACGGCGTGCTCGGGATCGTCGCCACGGTCGACGACTTCGTGGAGCGCGTGCTCGGCGTCCCGCTCGAACCGTCGGTCGCGGTCCCGGCCGACGTCGAGCAGCTGCTCCAGCAGCGCACCGCGGCGCGAAATGCGAAGGACTGGTCCGAGGCCGACCGGTTGCGGGACGAGATCGAGGGACGCGGATGGCGGATCGAAGACAGTCCTCAGGGTCCCGTGCTCGTCCCGATCGCGACCGAGTAGGCGACCGCAGGAACCGCCCGCCGCGCGACGACCTCGGCGGCGAGCAGGTCGAGGGGCGGCGCGCGGTGCTGGAGCTGCTGCGCGCCGGACGGCGGCGGGTGCGCACCGTCTACGTGTCACGTGCGGCCGAGCGTGACGAGTCGCTCGACGCGATCGTCGAGCTCGCGGGCGCGGCCGCGAAGGTGGTGCCGCCGGAACGGCTCGCGGCGATCGCGCGCAGCGAGGTGCACCAGGGTGTGGTCGCGCTCACGACGCCGCTGCGACCGGCTGATCTCGACGCGCTGTTCGACGCGCCCGACGCGTTCCTCGTCGCGCTCGACGGCGTGACCGATCCCCGCAACCTCGGCGCGGTGCTGCGCGTCGCCGACACCGCGGGCGCGACCGGCGTGATCGTGCCCCGGCAACGCAGCGCGCGGGTCACGCCCGCGGTCGCGAAGGCGGCGGCGGGGGCGATCGAGCACGTGCCGATCGCGCTCGTGAGCGGCCTGCCCAGCGCGCTCGACCGCGCCGCGCGCGCGGGCGTGTGGACGGTCGGGCTCGACGAAGACGGCGATCGCTCCGTCTACGAGCTCGAGGTCGCGACCGAGCGGGTGGTCATGGTGTTCGGCGCCGAAGGGCGCGGCCTCGCTCGGCTCACGCGCGAACGCTGCGAGGTGCTGGCCCGCATCCCGATGCGGGGCCACGTCGAGTCGCTCAACGTGGCGGCGGCCGCGGCGATCGCGTGTCACGAAGTGGCGCGCCGGCGCGCCGCGAGCACCGACGCGTGAAGGCGAGGAGCGCGCGCCGTATCGTTGGCTGCTCGCCCGAGTAGCTCAGTTGGCCAGAGCAGCCGCCTTGTAAGCGGCAGGTCGTCGGTTCGAAGCCGACCTCGGGCTCCACACCTGCGATCGTGCGCGCGATCGGAAATGCTTGTATTCCGCGCGCGTCGCGGCCACGATGGCGCCCCGATGGAGCTGACACCACGCGAGCGCGCCGTTCTCGACTTCGAACGGGGATGGTGGCGACTGCCGGGCCCGAAGGAATCGGCGATCCGCGCTCGCTTCGCGATGTCGCCCACGAGCTACTACCGCCTCGTCGGCGAGCTGCTCGACCGCACCGACGCGTTCGTCTACGACCCGCTGACCGTGGCTCGGCTGCGCCGCCGCCGCGACGAGCGCCGGCGTGTACGCGACGAAGCCCGCGCCGATCCCGCCTCCACCTGAGCGCCGCACTCTCGGGGCCGGAGCCCAGGTCAGCGGCCGGTTCCGGCCGTCGCGCCCACCGACGCGACAGAATGCAGCCATGAGC
>DASUMP010000164.1:0-10146 GCA_036277635.1 Acidimicrobiia bacterium
GCTTCGCCACGATGTCGGCGATCCGCGTCGGGCCGGTCTCGAGGGCGCGCAGGATCTGCCGCTCCCGCATGCGCCGGTGCTTCACGTAGTCGTCGAGCTTCGCCTTCGGGTCGTCGATCACGTCACCGTGGCCGGGGAGGATCCGGGCGATCCGCCGCAGCTTGCGGAGCCGTTCGAGCGACGCGAGGTACTCGGCCATGTCCCCGCCCCGCTGCGGGCTCACGACGGTGGTGGTCCCGTCGAGCACGTGGTCGCCGGTGAACAGCGCCCGTTCCTCTTCGAGCACGAAGCACAGGTGGTTCGGAGCGTGCCCCGGCGTGTGCAGCACCTCGAGGCGGAACTCGGTGCCGTCGATCGTGTCGCCGTCGTCGAGTCGGCGGTCGATCGGGACGGCGCCGTCGGCCTTCGGCACCTTCGGGTGGGCGACGATCTCCGCGCCGGTGAGCTTCTTCACGCGCGCGGCCGCGGGCCAGTGGTCGGGATGCGTGTGCGTGAGCACCACCCAGCGGACGCGCTCGCGCATCGCGCCGCCGACGATCGCGTCGACATGGCCGGCGTCGTCGGGCCCGGGATCGATCACCGCGACTTCGTCGATGCCGACGAGGTACGTGTTGGTGCCCGGACCGGTCATGAGACCGGGGTTCGGCGCGACGACCCGGCGGATGAGAGGCGAGAGCGCGCTCGGCACCCCAGGGGTGAGATCGGGCATCAGGCGACACCTTCATGGCGCGTGAACAGCGCACGGTCGACACGGCGATCGGGATCGGGCAGCGGCACGGTCCATCCGCGCGCGTCGCGAGTGTCGTCGCCGGGCAGCAGGACGCGCTCGCCCGAACCCTCGGCGACGACGCGCACGCGGCCGTCGGCGCCGCGCGCGGACTGCACCGCCGCGAGCGCGGCGGCCGCCGACGGGAACCGATCGAGCGCGAGGAGGGTGCGCCAGGTCGGGAAGATGAGGTCGATCTCACCGCGCTCGTGACGCTCGAGCGCCTCGCGCGGCGTGAGCCACGTGGACGACACGAGCTCGATGTCGTCGTGCACCGCGTCGTGCTCGTGGGGCGCGGCGGCGACGAAGAACCACGTGTCGTAGCGGCGCGGCGGACCGACCGGCGTGAGCCAGTGCGCGAACACGTGCAGATCGCGCAGATCGACGACGAGGTCTTCGGCCTCGAGCATCTCGGCCCACGTGGCCTCGTGACGGTGCAACGCGATGCGCCACGGCGAGAGACGCGTCGCGTCGGAGCCGGAGACCGGCGCGCCGGCGCGCGTCCGGGCCAACAGGACACCCGCCTCTTCGAAGCACTCGCGCGCCGCCGCGTGCCAACGCGCGGTGGCGCCGCTGCTCGTGCCGAGCAGGCGATCGGCGGCGTCGGCGGCACCACCCACGGTGCGCGTCGCGAGCGAGGGGGCATCGTCGCCGGGATCGAGCGCGCCACCCGGGAACACGGTCGCGCCCGGACCGAACACCGCGTCGGGGTTCCGACGCATCACGAGGACTTCGAGCCCGGCGCGGTCGCGCACGAGGACCACTGTCGCTGCGTCGCGCACCGCTACCACGGGCCGAGTCTAGGGCGCAGGGTCGCGGCGGCCGGACGGTCGCAGCGGACGTACGCTGCGCCCGTGGACCCCCGGCGTGCCGTGCCCAGCGTCGAGCGCGTGCTGGCGCGACTCACCGACGTGGAGCTACCGCACGCTCTGCGCGCGCAGTGCGCGCGCGCCGCCGTCGACGACGCGCGCGCGGCGAGCGAACACGGCGAGCCCGTGGATCTCGACTCCGTCGTCGCCGACGCGCGACGACGAACGGCGGCGCTCCGTCGCCAGCTGCTGCAGCCCGTGGTCAACGCGACCGGGGTGCTGCTGCACACCAATCTCGGTCGTGCGCCGATCAGCGCCGAGGCACTCGCGCGCGTCACCCCGATCGTGAGCGGATACTCGAACCTGGAGTATCGGATCGACGACGGCGTCCGCGGCTCCCGACACCTGCACGCGGGCGCGTCGATGGCCAACGCGTGCGGCGCCGAGGCCGGCCTCGTCGTGAACAACAACGCGGCGGCCGTCCTGCTCGTCCTCGCCGCGCTGGCTCGCGACCGCGACGTCATCGTGTCGCGCGGCGAGCTCGTCGAGATCGGCGGCGGGTTCCGCGTCCCCGACGTGATGCAGGAGTCGGGCGCGCACCTCGTCGAGGTCGGCACCACGAACCGGACCCGGCTCGCCGACTACGCGAACGCTCGCCGCGAGGACACCGCGCTCGTGCTGAAGGTGCACGCGTCGAACTACCGGATGACCGGCTTCGTGGAGTCGACGCCGGTGGTCGAGCTCGCCTCACTCGGCGTGCCGGTCGTCGTCGACGCGGGCTCGGGTCTGCTCGACGCCACCACGCCATGGCTCGATCACCGTCCGGCGTGGCTGCACGACGAGCCCGGCGTGCACCAATGCATCGACGACGGCGCCGCGCTCGTCACGTTCTCGGGCGACAAGCTGCTCGGCGGTCCCCAAGCCGGCGTGATCGTGGGCCGGCGCGACCTCGTCGAGCAGTGCGCACGCCATCCGTTGGCCCGCGCGTTCCGCGCCGACAAGCTGACGCTGGCGCTGCTCCAAGACGTCGCCATGCAGTATCTCGCCGGCGACGCCGGCACGCTGCCGTTCTGGGCGATGGCCACGACGCCGCTCGCGACGCTGCGGGAGCGCGCCGAACGGATCGCGGCTGCGGTCGACGGCACCAAGATCGTCGACACGACCGCGGTGCCGGGCGGCGGTTCGGTCCCCGGCCTCGGCATCCCGTCGCTCGGCGTCGCGCTGCCGCTCGCCGACGCCGACGGCGCGCACACGCGCCTGCGCGCGATGAACGTCGTCGCGCGCGTCGAGCACGACGCGATCGTCGTCGACCTGCGGACCGTGGATCCGAGCGACGACGACGTGCTCGTGGCGGCGCTCGTCGCCGTCGGCCGACCCGCGCGCTGAGCGGCCGATGCGGGTCGTCGCCACCGCCGGACACGTCGACCACGGCAAGTCGTCGCTCGTCCTCGCGCTGACCGGCACCGATCCGGATCGGTTCCCCGAAGAGAAGGCTCGCGGGCTCACGATCGATCTCGGCTTCGCGTTCACGACGCTGCCGTCGGGAACCGTCGTCGGCTTCGTCGACGTGCCCGGCCACGTGAAGTTCGTGAAGAACATGCTCGCGGGAGTCGGCGCGGTCGAGGTGGCGGTGCTCGTCGTCGCGGCGAACGAAGGCTGGATGCCCCAGACCGAGGAGCACGTGCAGATCCTCGAACTCCTCGGGATCGAGCACGGCCTCGTCGTGCTCACCAAGGCCGACACCGTCGACGACGAGACGTTGGAGCTCGCCCGGCTCGAGCTCGCCGACCACGTCGGGGGTTCCGCCCTCGCTCGGTGGCCGGTCGTGGCGGTCGACTCGCTCGCGGGTCGGGGCATCGACACCGTGCGCGCCGAGCTCGACGCGCTGCTGGATCGCGCGCCGGCACCTCGCGACGTCGGGCGCCCCCGGGTCTGGATCGACCGCGTGTTCGCGCCCCGGGGCGCGGGCACCGTGGTCACCGGCACGTTGACCGGTGGTTCCCTCACGGTCGACGACGACGTCGTGATCGAGCCGGGGGCGCGACGCACGCGCATCCGCGCGATCCAGGTGCACCACGAGAACGTCACCGTCGCACCGAGCGGCACGCGCGTCGCGCTGAACCTCGGCGGCGTCGATCACCACGATCTGCACCGCGGGCACGCGATCGTGCGTCCGGGTCAATGGCGCACCGGTGCCGTCGTCGACGTCGCCGTGCGCGTGCTCCCCGGCGCCGCCGCTCCTCGCGGTCGCGCCCTGCACGCCCACGTCGGATCGGGCGAGCACGGCGCGCGCCTGCGCCCGCTCGACGCCGACGGACGCTTCGCTCGCGTCCGGCTCGACACGTCGGTACCCCTCGCTCCGGGGGATCGCATCGTGCTGCGCTCGACCGGCCGCAACGCGACAGTGGCCGGCGCCGAGGTGCTCGACGTCGAGCCCGCGCGCCGGGTCGAGGCCGCGGTCGTTCGTCTCGCCCGACCGCTGCCGCAGCGGATCCTCGACGCGCGCCCCTGGGTCGCACCCGACGACCTCGTCGCGATCGCGGGAGTCGACGTCGAAGGCGCGCGTGCCCTGGCCCGGCAGATGGTCGACGACGGCGCGGCGGTTGCCGTCGGGTCGTGGATCGTCGCGACCGACACGCTCGCCGACATGCGCAGCGCCGCGCGCGCCCTCGTCGCACGGCACCACCATGACGCACCCACCGAGCCCGGACTCGAGCTCGCGCGGCTCGCGACGACGTTGGGTCTCGACGTCGCGCGCGTCCGAGCGGCGCTGCTCGGCGTCGACGATCTCGTGGTCGACCGCGAGGTCGTGCGCGCGACGAGCCATGACGCGGCCGCGACCGATCACCCCGACGCGATCAAGCTCCTCGCCGCGCTGCGCGAGCACCCGTTCTCACCACCGGATCCCGCGTCGCTCGGGATCGATCCGTCGGTCGTGCGCACGCTCGTGCGCGCCGCGTCCGTCGTCGAGCTCGACGGCGTGGTGTTCGCGCACACGGCCCTCGACGACGCGCGCCGGCTCGTGAGCGCGGCGCTGCACGAGCGCGGCGCCCTCGCGGTCGCCGACATCCGCGACCTGCTCGGCTCGACCCGCAAGTACGTGTTGCCGATCGTGGCTCGCCTCGACGCGGAAGGCGTGACGCGACGGCGCGGCGACGAGCGCGTCGCGGGACCGCGCGTGATGCCGATGACCTGACGGACGCCGGCGATCGCTCAGACGCGCGCCAACGCGTGGCGCCGCTCGGCTTCGGTGCGACCACCCCAGATACCGTGCGGCTCCCGGATCCGCAGCGCGAAGTCGAGGCACTCCACCTGCACGGGACACTCGGCGCAGATCGCTTTGGCCCGCGCCTCGCGCAGCTCGCGCTCGTCGCGGCGCTCCGACCACGTCGGCGGGAAGAACACCGTCGACTCCGGCCCGCGGCACGCGGCCTTGACCTGCCACGACTCGTGGACGATCCCGAGAGCCACGACCACTACCCCCACGTCTCCCGACTGCTGGCGGCGCGGGAACCTATCGGTCGTCCACGACCGCCACAAGGGGTCGGCGGTGGTCGGGGCGGCGGCGTCAGTCGGGGCGGGGCGACCGGTCGCGCGCCCGTTCCCGGTAGTCGCGGGCGCCGCCCGCTTCGGGTTCGACCTCGAGCATCACGCCCGTCACGGCCACGACCCGGATGCGGTCACCGGCGGCGATCGGCGTCGCCCGGTTCGTCGACGCCCGCCACAACGCGTCGCGCACCCGCACCACGCCGTTCGGGGCGATCGCAACCTCCGCGTCGCCGAGCTCGCCGATGAGGTCCTCGCGACCGATCGTGGGGGTGGAGAACCGGGAGCGGACCATCGCGGTCATCCCGCTCAACATGAACACGATCGTCCCACCGCAGGTGAACACGACGATCCACCACGCAGGGTCGAGTCGCGACGAACCGCCGTAGAGCGTGATCGACCCCGCGACGAGGGCGCTGCCGCCGAGGAACGTCCACGCTCCGAGCCCACCGGCTTGGAGGTCGATCGCGAGGCCGACGACCCCGATCGCGAGCAGCGCGACCGCCCAGCCCTGCACCGGCAGGTGCGAGAACCCGTAGCACGCAGCGACGACCGAGACCGCGCCGACCGCGCCGCCGATGCCGATGCTCGCCGTGTAGAACTCGAGCACGAGCAGGGCGGCGCCGACCACGAACAGCACGTAGGCGACCCACGGCGCGCCGAGCGTGTGCCCGGCTTGCGCCACGAGGTCGAGCTTGCCGAACCGCACCTCCTGGTTCGGTTGCCGGCGCCGGTCGAGTCCTTCGCCGATCACCTCGGCGGTCGAGAGCCGAACGGTGCCGCCGGCGGTGGTCACCGTGCGCCCGTCGAGCGACACGATGAACTCGCCGATGGTCGGGCACAGCTGCGCGTCGACGCGCGTGCACACGACGTCGGAGACCTCTGCCCGTTGCGCCTCGCGCGCCGAGAGCCGCGTGTCGACCAGGTCGCCGAGCGCCCGGCCGGTCGCGCCCTGCAGCTCGGTGGCGCGGCGCGCGATCTCGTCGTCGGTCACCGCCGACGGGTCGTCGAGCCGCAGCGGCGCGAGCGGTCCGATCCCCGAACCGGGCGACACCGTGAGGGACGCGCCCGAGAGCGCGAGCAATGCCGCGCCGCCGCGGGCCTCGGCCCCCGACGGTCCGACCCAGAACGCGATCGGCACCTCCGCCGCCTCGATCACGCCGAGGAGGCGCTCGAGGTCGACGTCGAGGGCGCCCCCCGAATCGAGCTGGAAGATGAGCACCGTCGCGCCGCGTTCCTCGCTGCGCCCGACGGCGGATTCGATCAGCGCGGCGTTGTGGCGATCGAGCAGTCCTTCGACCTGGACCACGTCGATGCCGCCGGCCTCGTCGTCGGACTGCGCGGCCGCCCCCGACGCGACCATGCCGAGGGCGGCGAGGGCGAGCAGCGCACCCGCGAGCAGCCGCGTCGTCAGCGCGGGCACGCTCGAGTCGGCACGGAGGAGGGGCATCGAGTCGGCTCCCGTAGCATGCAACCGATGGAAGTGGCGCAGTTCTGCTCCACCTCCCACGTCGTGATCGTGGCGGGCAAGGGCGGGGTCGGCAAGACGACCGTCACCGCGGCTCTCGCGGTGACCGCAGCCCGGTCCGGCCTGTCGGTGCTGATCGCCGAGGTCGAGGGGAAGTCGGGGCTCGCGAGCGCGTTCTCCGCCCCCGCCCTCGACTACGACGAAGCAGCGATCGCCGACGGTATCCGAGCGCGCACGCTCACTCCGGATGCTGCGCTGCTCGACTACCTCCAGTCCCACGGGATGCGGCGGATCTCGAAGCGGCTGGCGTCGTCGGGCGCGCTCGACGTCGTGGCCACAGCGGTGCCGGGCATGAAGGACATCCTCGTGCTCGGGAAGGTCAAGGCCCTCGAAGAGCAGCGCGCGGCCGACCTCATCATCGTCGACGCCCCTGCGGCTGGCCACGCGGTCGCGTTCTTGGTCTCGGCGCGCGGCCTGCTCGACGCCGTGCGCGTGGGTCCGATCCGCAAGCAGGCGAGCGACGTGGTCGAGCTCCTGACCGACCCGGCGCGCTGTCAGGTCGTGCTCGTCACCATCCCCGAGGAGACGCCGGTCAACGAGCTGGTCGACACCGCGTTCGCGATCGAAGACCGCGCCGGCGTCGCGCTCGGCCCCGTCGTGGTGAACGGCTGCTACGACTCGCTCGCCGCACCGGTCCCCACCGACGCCGCCGCGATCGGGCAGCTCGCCGGTGCGCTCGACCGGTTCGTCGGCGACCGTGAAGCCGCGCACCTCGCCGACGCGGCGCGCTTTCGTGCCGAGCGCGAGATGATCCAGATCGAGCAGGCGGAGCGGCTCGCGCAGCTGCTGCCGCTCCCGCAGCTGCGCCTGCCGTACCTGTTCGATGCGGAGATCGGGCGCGCCGAGCTCGACGTCCTCGCCGACGCGCTCACGCGCGAGATCGCGATGCTCCCCGCGCCATGACCGTCGAAGATCTCGTCCGCACCCGCGGCGTGTTGATCTGCTGCGGCACCGGCGGCGTCGGCAAGACCACGACCGCCGCCGTGCTCGCGCTCGAAGGCGCGCGATGCGGCCGCCGCGCGATCGTCGTGACGATCGACCCGGCCAAGCGACTCGCCGACACGCTCGGGCTCTCGTCGCTCTCCGACGTCCCGACCGCGATCGGGCGCGACCGCTGGGACGTCGACGGCGCCGCGCCCGCCGAAGGTCACCTCAGCGCGCTGATGCTCGACACCAAGTCGACGTTCGACAGCTTGGTGCGCCGGTACGCCGACACCGACGAGCAGGCGCAGCGCATCCTCGAGAACCGCTTCTACCGCAACGTCTCCGGTGCGCTCGGCGGCACGCAGGAGTACATGGCGATGGAGAAGCTGCACGAGCTGCACGACAGCGGCGACTTCGACCTCATCGTGGTGGACACCCCGCCGACGCGCCACGCGCTCGACTTCCTCGACGCGCCGAACCGCCTGCTGCGCCTGCTCGACAACCGCATCTTCCGGCTGCTCATGATGCCGACGCGCGCGTACCTGCGCGTCGCGAGCGTGGCCGTGCAGGGGTTCCTGCGCACGATCGCGCGCGTCGTCGGCAGCGAGGTGATCGAAGACGTCGTCGCCTTCTTCCGCGCGTTCGAAGGCATGGAGGAAGGCTTCCGCACCCGCGCCGCCGCGGTGTCGGAGCTCCTCGCCGATCCCAGCACCGGCTTCGTGCTCATCACCGCCCCTCGCCGCGACGCGGTCGAGGAGGCGCACTTCTTCGCCCAGCGACTCCGCGACCACCACCAGGCCGTCGAAGCGCTCATCGTCAACCGCGTCCACCCCCGCTTCGGCGACGAGTCGCCCGAGGGGCTGCGCGCCCGCGCCGCCGAGCTGCGCGCGCTCTCGGGCGCCCCCGCCGAAGCCGCGTCGCTCGCCGCCGCGTACGACAACCTCGCCGACTTCCACGAGGTCGCCCGCCGCGAGCGCGAGTCGCTCACCGGCATCCGCGAGCTCGCGGGCCCGGGCGTCATCGCGTTCGTCCCGTTCCTCGCCCACGACGTGTTCGACTTCGGCGCGCTCGACGACATCGGCCACCACCTCTTCGCCGCCGACGACGAGGTCGCCGAGGCCGAGCGGTAACCTCCGCCCCGTGACCACGTTCCTCGTCGCCTCCGACGCGCGCTGGGTCCGCGATCAGGTGCGCGGCGCGTTCGTGAGCCGCGATCAGCGGGTCGTCGAGGTCACCCGCGGCCAAGACGTGCGCGACGCGTTCGCACGCGAGCAGCCTGACCTCGTGATCCTCGACCTGCAGATCGGCAACATGGGCGGCGTCGCCGCCGCGATCGACCTGCGGCTCGAAGAGTCGGCCGGACGCCTCCCGCGCGCCACGATCCTCCTCCTCCTCGACCGCGAAGCGGATCGGTTCCTCGCCGGGCGCGCCGATGTCGACGGCGAGCTGGTGAAGCCGCTCGACGCCGGCACGCTGCGCCGCACCGCGAAGCGCCTCCTCGCCGGCGAGCCCGCGCCGGCCCGCTGAGCCGTGGACGACCACGAGCTCGCCGCGCACCTCGCGCGCGTCGCCGGCGACCACCTCCGGACGCTGCGCGCCGAGGCGGAGCACGCGCACCTCGACTCGAAAGAGCTGCGCGACCGCGGCGACCGCGAGAGCAACGAGCTGCTCCTGCGCGCGCTCGCCGAGCACCGGCCCGCCGACGCGGTGCTCTCCGAGGAGTCGAAAGACGACCCCGCCCGCCTCGCCGCACCGCGCGTGTGGATCATCGACCCGCTCGACGGCACCCGCGAGTTCGGCGAGCCGGGCCGCGACGACTGGGCGGTGCACGTCGCGCTCGTCGAGTCGGGAAGTGTCACCGCGGCCGCGGTCGCGCTCCCCGCGCTCGGCACCGTCCTGACGACCGCATCGCCACCGACGCTGCCGCGACCGCACGGCGGCGCGCTGCGACTGCTCGTGAGCCGCACCCGACCGCCCGCGCTCGCCGACCACCTCGCGGTGCACCTCGACGCCGTGCTCGTGCCGATGGGTTCGGCGGGCGCGAAGACGATGGCGGTCGTGCGCGGCGAGGCCGACCTCTACGCGCACGGTGGCGGCCAGTACGAGTGGGACTCCGCCGCGCCCGTCGGCGTCGCCCGAGCCGCGGGCTGCCACGTGTCGCGCCTCGACGGCTCCCCGCTCGTCTACAACCAGCCCGACCCGTACCTCCCCGACCTCCTCGTGTGCCGACCCGAGCTCGCCGACCGGGTCCTCGCCGCCATCGCCGCGGCACCGCCCGAGCTGCACTGATCGAACGCCCGTCGAACCCCGGTCGAACCCGGTCCCCCATCGTCTCGCTCGTGACCACGCGCGTCGTGGGCACGAGCACCGTGTGGGGGAGGCCCCGGCCGGCGTCGGTCGGTCGGGACCTCGGCTCACCGCCGGCCGGTCATCTTCGTGCGGGCCTCGCGACCGCCGCCACTACACTCCTGCGCTCCACACGGGGTGTGGCGCAGCTTGGTTAGCGCGCAGCGTTCGGGACGCTGAGGCCCCGGGTTCAAATCCCGGCACCCCGACGGCGAAAGCCCAACCCG
>DASUMP010000165.1:0-9085 GCA_036277635.1 Acidimicrobiia bacterium
GGCCTGGCGGTAGCTCGACTCGAAGTGCGAGATGGATCGCGGCGTGAACCCGCGGTTGACGAGACGGCGGAGTCGCGCGTGCTCGGGTTCGTCGGTCTCGATGATCGAACGGAACAGCTCGCGCTCCTCGGGGGACTGGACATTGAGGAACACGCCGCCGCGTTGCGAGGAGAACCGGCTCGTGTCGCGGTTCGCGGCCTGGACGTCGGCGTGCCGCGTCAACGCCCAGAAGTCGGGAACCTTCGGATCGTCCGACTCGTGCCAGTACACCGGCTCCTCACGCCGCAGCCACGCGAACTGCTCGTGCGGGATCCCGTCGATCCACTGGTCCGGGCTGATGAGATCGATCTCCACGCGCGTCGCCCCCTCGTCCGCACACCCGTGGCGCCGGAGCGTACGAGATCCCACTCCGACGGACCACACTGGTGCGATGGCCGTCCAGGCGGACACCGACGCGTCGAGTGCGACATCGGACCGCGTGCTGTGGCGGCTGCCGAGGGCCGTGCAGAAGCTCGCCGCACTCGGGGTGCGCGCGGACGACTCCGACGACGACCGGCTCCGGAAGGCGACGCTCACACTCGCCGCAGCGCTGATGGCGACGATGGCGTTCGTCTGGGTGTGGACGTATTGGTCGCTTGGCCTGTGGCGGTCGGGGGCGATCCCGTTCGGCTACCAGATCGCCACCGTGATCGGCTTGGTCGCCTTCGCGCGCACGGGCAATTTCGCGACGTTCCGCACGAGCCAGCTCGCCATGATCTTCGCGCTGCCGTTCTTGCTCCAGGCCAGCTTGGGCGGCTTCCGCACGTCGAGCGCGATCTCGTTGTGGTCGTTCGTCGCGCCATTGGGCGCGCTGCTGTTCGAGGGCGCGCGGCGGGCGATGCCGTGGTTCGTGGCGTTCGCGATCGCAACCGTGCTGTCGGGTGTGCTCGAGCAGGCGCTGAACGGTGAGGGCGACGTCCCGACGGCGGTCGTGGTCACGTTCTTCGTGTTCAACCTGCTCGGCGTGTCGACCACCGTGTTCCTGCTCCTGCGCTACTTCCTCAACGCGCGCGAGCACGCCCTCGCGGCACTGCGCGTCGAGCAGGACCGGTCGGAGCGCCTGCTGCTCAACGTGCTGCCGGCGACGATCGCGCGGCGGCTCAAGGACACTCCCGACGTGATCGCCGACGCGTTCGACGACGTCACGGTGCTCTTCGCGGACATCGTCGGTTTCACCACGTTCGCAGACGCGCGGCCGCCAGGTGACGTCGTGGCGGTGCTGAACGAGCTGTTCTCGATGTTCGACGAACTGGCCGACCGCCACAACCTCGAGAAGATCAAGACGATCGGCGACGCCTACATGGTCGCCGGCGGGCTGCCGGTCCCGCGCGCCGATCACGACGTCGCCGTGGCGGAGATGGCGCTCGACATGTGCGACGCGGTCGCTCGCTTCCGCCGCGACAGCGGACTCGACCTCGCGATCCGGGTGGGTATCGCAAGCGGCCCCGTGGTCGCCGGCGTCATCGGGCACCGCAAGTTCAGCTACGACGTGTGGGGCGACACCGTCAACGTGGCGAGCCGCATGGAGTCGCACGGCCTCCCCGATCGGATCCACGTCACGGAGCGCGTATACGAACGTCTGCGCGACCGCTACGAGCTCGAGTCGCGCGGCACCGTCGACATCAAGGGCAAGGGTCCCGTGCCGACGTACTTCCTCCTCCGTCGCGGCTGAGGCCGTGGCGGATCCAATGGCTCGGTGATCGCGTCCCGTCTACAAACGATCCCGGAGCAGCTCAACGGCGGGTCCGGCCTGTGCGTGTGTTCACCACGTGGGTCGTCGATGCCGGGTAGAAGATCGATTCGTGGCCGTCGTCCCAGCGCACCCGGTAGTGGACGACGTCATCACGGTCGATCACCTCGAGGATCTCGCCCTTGCGCGGGGGTTCGCCGGTGTGCAGTGCATCGACGACGATCTCGTCGCTGACGTTCGCCTTCATGACCACTCCCTCCGCAACGCCTGCGCCCTCGGTGTACACCCAGGGCGACGAGTCTGCGTGGGCCGAGAGACCGTTGCACTCGGGACGCACGGAGGTCAGTGGGCGGCCTGAGGTGACCCTTCACGGACTTCTGCCCCTCCCCGCCGGCCGCAGGCGGTCGTACGTTCGTCGAGGGAGAGGAGGTGCGCGATGGACTCCACCGTCGACGAGGAACGGGAGCTCGCGATCGCCAACCTGAAGAAGCGCCGGGACCTTGCGTCCCACGTGGTTGCGTACGTCGTCGTGAACGCGATGCTGGTGGGGATCTGGGTGCTCGGCGGAGGCGGGTACTTCTGGCCGGCCTGGGTGCTGCTGGGCTGGGGCGTCGGGCTCGCGATGAACGTGTGGGAGGTCTACTTCCGTCGTCCGATCACTGAGGCCGACATCGAGCGCCAGATCCAACGGCAGCACGGGCGGTGAGCGCCGCGTCGGCATCGGCCGGAGGGAGGTCGCCATGAGGAAGACCACGGACGAAGAGCGGCGCTCAGGGATCCACTGGATCGTGGGGGCGTCGGTGATGATGGTCGCCATGCTCGGGATGTGGTGGCTGGTCGAGGAGACGAACGAGGAAGGGACGCACGACGCGGAGCTCCTCCCGTTCTTCGCGCTCATCCCGCTGGCCATCGGCATCTACCACTTGGTGCGCGCGCGACTGCACCACGCGTAACGATCTCGTCAGGACGGCGCGCTGTCGTCGCCGCCCGCCATCGAGGTCACGGCCGTTGCGAAGTAGGTTCGCCTGGTGGTGCTCCTCGATCGTGAGGCCGAGCGCGCAGAACTTGACGCAGTGCTCGACGCGGTTCGGGAGCACTTGAGCCGCGTGCTCGTCGTGGTCGGCGAGGCCGGCATCGGCAAGACCGTGTTGCTCGACCACTTCGTCGAATCCGCGCGCGACATTCCGCTCGTGCGGACGTGTGCGATCCAGTCGGAGATGGAGCTCAGCTACGCGGGCCTCCACCAGCTGCTCGTGCCGTTCCTCGACGGCATCGACACGCTCCCGGGTCCGCAGCGAACTGCGCTCTCCGCCGCGTTCGGATTCACCGAGAGCGACGAACCGAACCCGTTCCTCGTCGGACTCGCGGTGCTCACGTTGCTCGCCGACGCTGCGGCGCCCACGGGGTTGCTCTGTGTCATCGACGACGCGCAGTGGCTCGACCGCGAGTCGGCGCACGCGCTCGCCTTTGTGGCACGCCGACTCCACGCGGATGCCATCGGGATGGTCTTCGGTGTGCGCGCGACCGAGCAGGGCGCGAAGTTCGAAGGGTTGCCCGAGCTGCGGCTCGCAGGACTTCCGCTGGATACCGCGCGTGAGCTCCTGTCCGCGACGGCGGGTGTCCCGGTCGACGGGGGGGTCGCCCAGCAGCTCGTGACCCAGACCGAGGGGAACCCGCTCGTGCTGGTCGAGCTGGCGGGGGTGCTCTCGCCCGAGGAGCTCTCGGGCAGCGTCGCGCTGGCTGAGCCGCTGCCGATCAGTCCTCGTCTCGAAGAGCATTTCCTGCGCCAGGTGCGCTCGCTGCCGGCGGAGACCCAGACGCTCCTTGCGATCGCCGCCGCGGACGCGAGCGGAGACGTCGAGGTCGCCTGGCAGGCGGCCGAGCATCTCGGGTTGTCGCGCGATGCGATTGCGCCGGCGGAGCGCGACGGCTTGCTCGTCGCGGGTTCGCCGTTCGCCTTCCGACACCCGTTGATCCGATCGGCGGTGTACTACGGCGCGTCGGCGGCGGACCGGCGCCGGATCCATGGCGCGTTGGCCCTCGCGAGCGCGTCCGACGCCGATCCGCGTCGTCGGGTGTGGCACGAAGCGGCGGCCGCCGACGGCTACGACGAACGCGTCGCGGCCGAGCTGGAAGCGATCGCCGACGCGGCGCGGCGCCGGGGCGGTCCTGCGACGGCGGCGGCGTACTTGGCGCGGGCCGCGCAGCTGTCGCCTGACCGCCGAACGCGCGCCCGACGGCTGCTCGCGACCGCACACGCCGACGTGGTTGCCGGTGCTCCGATGCGAGCGCGCGCGCGACTCGACGAGGCGATTCCGTCGCTCGACGATCCGCTCGGACGCGCCGAGGCTGATCGACTGAGGGGCGCGATCCGCGTCGCGCTGGGCGACGTGGCGTCGGCGCCGGAGTTGTTCCTGACAGCAGCGCGCGCGTTCGCGCGACACGACCCGAGGGCCGCGCGTGAGTCCTTGCTCGACGCGCTCTCGGCCACACTCTTCACCGGTGCTGCAGCGGCCGACGCGAGCGCGGTCGATGTCGCCGAGGCGGCGCGCGTGCTCGCGCTGCCGGCGGATTCGGTGCCCACCGCCGGAGATCGGCTGCTCGACGGCTTCGCGATGTTGTTCACCGAAGGTCATGCGGCGGCCGCACCGCTCCTGCGCAGCGCCGTGGCGCTCCTCGCCGACCATGACGAGTCACCGACCGCCGAGCATCTCCGATGGCTGGGCTTCGGCTGCTGGGCCGCGGGCGCGCTGGCCGACCACGAGCTGCTCCAAGCCCTCGCGTCGCGCCTCGAGCGCCAAGCGCGCGAGAGCGGCGCGTTGGTCGCGTTGACCCGGGCGCTGTACTTCCTCGCGATGGCGGAGATCACGGCGGGTGCACTCGACGCGGCCGACGCTCACTTCGCGGAGAGTCGCGAGATGATGGCGGCGCGCGGCGACACCGGAGGGCTCGGACCGCTCGTCGCGCTCGCGTGGCAGGGGCGTGCGGTCGAGACCAAGACCGCCGCGGTCGCGGCGCTCGACGAGGCACAACGACGAGGCCAGGGCGGGGTGGCGGTGTACGCCGACTACGCCATAGGGGTGCTCGAGCTCGGCCTCGGTCACTACGCCGACGCGCTCGTCGCCGAACGGCGCGTCTTCGCGGCCGACTCCTACTTCTTGTGTCCCATCGCGCTCCCCGACCTCGTCGAGGCGGGCGTGCGGGGCGGTGACGTCGCCCTGGCGAGGGCGGCGGTCGAACGACTCGCGGAGCGCGCGACCAATAGTGACACGCCCTTGGCTCGGGGTCTCGCCGCGCGTGCCCGCGCGCTGGTCGCCGACGACGACCACGCCGAGCATCACTACGCCGAGTCGGTTGCGGTGCTGGCCGATGCCGGTGCGGTCGGGCACCTGGCGCGTTCGCAGCTGCTCTACGGGGAGTGGCTCCGGCGCGAGAAGCGCCGCGCCGAAGCGCGTGAGCAGCTTCGCAGCGCCGTGACGCTCTTCGACGAGATCGGAGCCGAAGCGTTCGCGTCGCGGGCGCGCACCGAGTTGCGCGCGACTGGCGAGCGAGCGCGTCGACGCACCGACGACACCCGCGGCGATCTGACGCCCCAGGAGTCGCAGATCGCCAGGCTTGCGGCCTCGGGTGCCACGAACCACGAGATCGCGGCGCAGCTGTTCCTCAGCCCCAGCACCGTCGACTACCACCTCCGGAAGGTGTTCCGGAAGCTGGGGATCACGTCGCGACGCGAGTTGCGTTAGACCGCGATGTCGATCGGCGTGCCGCGCGCGAGAACCGTGAGGCTGTCGCGCACGCGTGGCGCGGCGTCGGCGAACGCGCGCTCGATCGCGTCGCGACCCTCGCGAAAGTGCGACCAACCTTCATAGTGGACGGGGATCGTGGTGTGCGGTGCCACGAGCTCGGTGAGCTCGACCGCTTCTCTTGCGTTCATCGTGTAACGGACCCGTCCGGTCACGGGGAAGGTCACGCCACCGAGATGCAGCACGGCGACGCCCACGTCGATCCGGTGGGCCACCGATCGCACGCTGCGGGTCAGGACCGTGTCGCCCGAGATCCACAGGGCGCCACCCTCCTGCCCGTCCCAACGCAGCGCGAACCCGACGACGGCTCCGGCGATCGGGCGGCTCAGCGGCGGTCCGTGGCGGCACGGCGTCGCAACGACGTCGATGTCGGGGCGGTCCGGCGCGACGACTCGAGTCGAGTCCCACGCCGCGAGTCCGCGCGTGCCGGCACCGAGGCGCGCCGCGCCCGGCACCGTCGTGACGACGACGTCGGCCGAAGCCAGCAGCGCGCGACCGGCGCCATCGAGGTTGTCGTCGTGGTGATCGTGCGTCAACAGCACCAGGTCGATCGGGCCGATGTCGGGCGCGGCGACTGCAGGGGTCCCGGTCTTGCGCGACGACGTGCCCCAGCCGAACCGGTAGGTCCGGCCGGGGTCGTCGAACGTTGGATCGGTCAGGATCCTCCAGCCGTCGAACTCGAGCAGGAGGGTCGGCCCGCCGATGTGCGTGAGCCGGACCTTCGTCACTCGGGCTCCGGGGAGCTCGCGTGCTTCTGCGCCGCGTTCAGCGCCCACGACAGCGCGAAGTCGGCGATCTCTTCCCACCCTTCCTGAGCTGGCAACAGGTGCGCCTTGCCTTCGTACTCGACGACCTCGGTGACCGTGTTCGACTTGTAGTGCTTCGCGTTCGACTGCTGCACCGACGGCGGCATGATGTGGTCTTCACTGCCCGAGATGAACAGCAACGGCGCGCGCCGGTCGTTCTTGTAGTCGACCCACACGTCTTGGTGACCGGGCTGGAAGTTCGCGAGCACGCCACCCCACAGCACCCGGCCCGATGCCGGCACGTGGTACCGCTCGTACGTGGCACGCGCTTCCTCTTCGGAGAACGTGTTGGTGAACGCGTAGCGCCAGTGCTCGAAGTCGAGCGCGACGGCCTTGTGGCGGTTCGCAGGGTTCTTGAACGCCGGGAACGTCGACTTCAGCTGCGACAGGGGCAACACGCGCACACCCTCGGTCGGTGCCGAGTTGAGCGCGACGCCAGCGGCGCCACGGCCGTGGTCGAGCAGGATCTGCACGATCGCGCCGCCCGCCGAGTGGCCGATCAGGATCGGCGGCGTGTCGAGCGCGTCGATGATGCCTTCGAGCTTCTCGACGACCGCCGGGATCGTGAGCCGCTCGATCGGCGTCGTGTCGGCGTTCAGGGCCTCGACCTCGACCTCGAAGCCCGGGTACGCGGGCGCGAGCACCGTGTAGCCCTGCTTCTCGTAGTGGGCGATCCACCCCTCCCAGCTCCGTGGCGTGACCCAGAATCCGTGGACAAGGACGATCGTGTCGGGCGCAGCGGTCATGGATGTCCCTCCAAGGGGCGACGGGTGGAGACCGCATCGTCCGATGATCAAGGGTGCGTTCGAATCCCGCGACGCGCGTAGTCACGGCAGCCGACGACACAGCGCGCGGTCACGGCGCGGTTGCCCACGCTCCGATGTTCAGCGGTCCGATGCCGACCGGTCCCGGCGGCGGGGCGTCCTGCAGCAGGCGCTCGACCGCGGTGTCGAGGTCGAGGGCGTCGTAGTCGGCGATCCCGTGCTCGCGGATCACACCCTCCATGCTGCGCAACAGGCTGACGATCGCCGTCGCCCAACCCTCGCCGATGCCAGCCATGGCTTGGGTGTGGAGCAAGGGGTCCACGCGCAGTCCGGCCGCCGCGTAGAGCGACGGCAGTCGCACGCCCATGCGCAGCTGCGTGCCTGTGGCACGCCACACGGCGAAGATCGCGTCGACCAGCGCGTCGGCGAGCGGCGACGGGGGCCACGGTCCCGCAGGTCGGCGACGATCGTCGTCGGGGATATCCATCTCGTGGAAGGCCATCACGCCTCCCGACCGCAGCCGTCGCGCGAGCACCGAGATCGCGGCCTGCGGATCCGCTTGGTACTGCAGCACGTAGCGGCCGACGACCGCGTCGAAGGCACCTCCGGGGAGCTCGGCGGTGCGGAAGTCATCGTTGACGAACGACACGTTGCCCAGACCCGCCGCGCGCACTTGTGCGCGTGCGTGCTCGAGCACGAGCGCCTCTCGATCGATGCCGACGACCTCGCCCGAGTCGCCGACGAGCCTCGCCACGAGCATCGAGACGTGGCCCGCGCCGCAGCCGACGTCGAGCACACGCATCCCGTGCCCGATTCCTGCTGCACGGAAGACCCGCTCCGTGAACGGCTCGACGGCGGCCGCCTGACGGGCGAGTCGTTGGAACTCGTCGTCGTCCTGCGTCAACGCGTATTCCGGATCGCTCACGGAGGCCCCCTGCCTGTGTCTTGGGATGAGCACTGACTACCGGTAGAGACAGATCTGCTCGCTCGTCGCCAGCAACGTCCCCGATCTGCTCCACATCCGCACATGTTGGTCAGCGGTGGAAGCGACACCGCGGGTCGCGAACGCTTCGTGGAGGACGTAGTCATCGCCCACCGCCGCGAGCTCGTCAGCCGTTGCATGGAAGTACACGGTCATCGTGAGCGTGGCGGAGCGCCGGGGGCCGTCGCTCCAGAAGAACGATCGAGGTGCGCACTGGTCGGCGAGGTACGCCAACTGCACGTGGTCGACGGGCCGACCGCTCAGCTCGCGTACCCACCCCACCGAGTACGTGTCTCCTCGCCCGAACGGTGGCATGCCCGACACCGGGCGGATGACGCTGCGCTCGCCGGCTGGGTCGGGCGGGTGGAACTCCGGAAGGTCGTCGGGCTCGGGAGCCGATGGCATGACGAGCTGGAGGTGCGTGTCGGTCGCGCGCCGATCGGTGAGGACGACGTTGGCGGTCGCGTGGAGTTCGCCGCTGCCCGCGGGGTGCACGTCGGCACGCCAGTGCGAGACCGAGCGGCCGCCACCCAGCCGTTCAGTGCGGATCTCGATCGCCGCACCCGGTGCGACCGCTGACAGGAAGTTGATCGTGATCGCGCTCGGCGTGTGCGCGACGTCTGCGGTGCGTAGCACGGCCGCGAGCGCGATCGCCGTCGTCCATCCGCCGAACATGCCGTTCGAAGCTTCGTAGCCCGGGTCGGCGATCGCGTGCCATCGGTCGCCGACCGGAGCGACCGTCAGCGCGGCTTCCAACCGGCCGGCTCGCGGCGAAGCGTGGTCCTCGAAGGATTGCGAACTCATTGGCGGGCAACCTCGAACAGTGGGACCGGGGCGTCGAAGCCCTTCAAGCGGGTCGTGGGCAGAGGCGTGAAGGCGAGGTCGTCGGCGGGGGTGTGCGCGATCGACTCGCTGACGACGACGGCGCCGGGGCGCGCGACCTTGGCGGCGCGGGCGGCGAGGTTGACGACGGGGCCGAAGCAGTCGGCGTCGCGCACCAT
>DASUMP010000166.1:0-3605 GCA_036277635.1 Acidimicrobiia bacterium
GCCATGTTCGCGAGCATCGCGCGGTGGTGCGACGGGCTCCCGCCGAAGCGCGGGCCCTTCTTCGGCGCCGGCATCGCTTACTCCTTCACGCGCAAGGACAACCCGCGCTCGTCGAGCTTCTGGATCACTTCCTCCAGCGACTTCGAGCCGAAGTTCGTGATCGCGAGCAGGTCGTCTTCGGTCTTCTGCACGAGCTGACCGATCGTGTCGACGCGCGCCCGCTTGAGGCAGTTGCGCGGACGCTCCGAGAGATCGAGCTCTTCGATCGCGAGGTCGAGGTCGGGCGACGTGGAGGTGGGCGACGCCACCTCGCCGAGCTCGAGGCCGCGCCGCTCGTCGGAGACCTCGGCGACGAGGCCGATGAGCTTGCCGAGGGTGTCGCCGGCCGACGAAAGCGCCTCGCGCGGGGTGATCGAGCCGTCGCTCTCGATCTCGAGCGTGAGCTTGTCGTAGTTGGTCGCCTGCTCGACGCGGGTGGGCTCGACGGTGAACGACACGCGCCGCACCGGCGAGAAGATCGCGTCGACCGGGATCACGCCGATCGTGGTGGTGACGGCGCGGCGACTCCGGTCGGCCGACTGGTAGCCGCGACCCTGCTCGACCGTGAGGTCGACGGCGACGCGCGCACCCTCGTTGACGTAGGCCAAGTAGAGCTCGGGGTTCACGATCTCGACGTCGGCGGTGGTCTGGATGTCAGCGGCGGTGACCTCGCCCGGCCCGCGCTTGTCGAGGCGCAGGGTGACCGGCTCTTCCGACTGGCAGCGCAGGACGACGTCCTTCAGGTTCAAGATGATGTCGGTGACGTCTTCCTTGACGCCCGCGATCACGTCGAACTCGTGCAGCGCGTCGTCGAAGCGCACCTGCGTGATCGCCGCGCCGGGGATCGACGACAGCAGCGTGCGCCGCAGGCTGTTGCCGAGCGTGTGGCCGAAGCCGGGCTCGAGGGGACTGATCGTGAAGCGCTGCGTGTTGCCGTCGGCTTCGAGCGCTTCGATCTCGGGACGCTGGATGATGAGCATGGGGGCCTCGCGGGGCTGGTGCGGGGAAGTGGCGGGGGCTACTTCGAGTACAGCTCGACGATGAGCTGCTCGCGCACCGGTACGTCGATCTGCTCCCGGAGGGGCAGCTCGCGCACGGTCGCGGTGAACTCGCTCGGCTGGACGTCGAGCCACGCGGGCGCGGTCCGGTCGAGCGTGTCGATGTTGTGGCGGATCACGATCATGCCGCGTGCCTTGTCGCGCAACGACACGACATCGCCCTTGCGGAGCGTGAACGACGGATAAGTGACGCGCTTGCCGTTCACCGACACGTGTCCGTGGCGGACGAGCTGGCGCGCCTGGTTGCGACTCGACGCGAACGCGGTGCGGAACACCACGTTGTCGAGGCGCAGCTCGAGCAGACGCAACAACGTCTCACCGGTGATGCCCGGCTGACGGTTCGCCTTCTCGTAGAGCGCCCGGAACTGCTTCTCGAGCAGGCCGTAGATGCGGCGCGCCTTCTGCTTCTCGCGCAGCTGCAAGAGGTACTCGCTCTCGCGGATGCGGCCGCGGCCGTGCACGCCCGGCGGGTAGGGGCGGCGCTCGATCGGGCAGCGCATCGAGTCGCACTTCGTGCCCTTCAAGAAGAGCTTCATGCGCTCCCGACGGCAGAGTCGGCAGACGGGGCCGGTGTGGCGTGCCATGACCTCAGACCCTCCGCCGCTTCGGGGGGCGGCACCCGTTGTGCGGGATCGGCGTGACGTCCTTGATGCCGACGACCTCGATCCCCGTGTTCTGCAACGACCGGATCGCGGTCTCGCGACCCGAGCCAGGGCCCTTGACGAGCACGTCGACCTTGCGCACGCCGTGCTCCATCGCGCGCCGTGCGGCGGCCTCGGCAGCCAGCTGCGCGGCGAAGGGCGTGCTCTTGCGCGAACCCTTGAAGCCCACGTTCCCCGACGACGCCCACGCCAGCGTGTTGCCCTGGTGGTCGGCGATCGTGATGATCGTGTTGTTGAACGACGACTTGATGTGCGCCACCGCGTAGGCGACGTTCTTGCGTTCCTTGCGCTTGGGCCGTCGGCCCCCGCTGCTCGGCTTCGCCATGTTCTGTGTCCTCGATCCCCTCGTGCGTTCGGCGAGCGCGCCGCGACCGGTGCGCAGCGCTCGTCGGGTGGTGCTGGTGCTACTTGCGGGCGCGCTTCTTGCCCGCGACCGTCTTCTTCGGACCCTTGCGGGTGCGGGCGTTCGTGCGGGTGCGCTGCCCGTGGACCGGGAGTCCACGACGGTGCCGGAGGCCCTCGTAGCACCCGATCTCCATCTTGCGCTTCACGTTCTGCTGCACCTCGCGGCGCAGGTCACCTTCGATCTTCAGGTTGTTGTCGATGTAGGCCCGCAGCCGCGAGACCTCTTCTTCGGTGAGGTCGCGCACACGGGTGTCGCGCGACATGCCGACGCCGTCGACCACCTGCTGCGCGGTCGTGCGACCGATGCCGAAGATGTAGGTGAGCGAGACCTCCAGTCGCTTCTCGCGCGGGATGTCGACGCCTGCGATTCGAGCCATGCGTACCCTCTCAGCCCTGCCGCTGCTTGTGGCGCGGGTTCTCGCAGATGACCCGCACCGAACCGTGACGGCGGATCACCTTGCACTTCTCGCACATCTTCTTCACCGAAGGTCGTACCTTCACTGCTCTCGTCCTCGCTCGGGGCTCGTCCCGGCCGGAGCCGACCGCCGCCGCGCTACTTGTACCGGTAGGTGATGCGCCCGCGGGACAGGTCGTACGGCGTGAGCTCGACCTGGACCCGATCGCCCGGGGCGATGCGGATGTAGTGCATGCGCATCTTCCCGGAGATGTGGGCGAGCACCTTGTGCCCGTTCTCCAACTCCACACGGAACATGGCGTTGGGCAACGGTTCGGTGACCGTGCCTTCGACCAGGATCGTGTCGTCCTTGGGCTTCGCCAGGGGGACCACCTCGTGAGGAGCCAGGCGCGCGAAACGCGCCGAACGGGCTCGGAGCCGACAGGGGAGCCTACAGGATCGCCCGGAGGCCGACCAAGCCCGCCCGGGTTCGGATCGGGCCGGGGCTCACCACGGGAGGGTGAGGACCGCGGGGCCGTGCTCGGTCACCGCGATCGTGTGCTCGAAATGGGCCGACCGGCGCCCGTCGGCGGTCACGACCGTCCAGCCGTCGGCCAGGGTGCGGGTGGAGGCCCGGCCGGCGTTGACCATCGGCTCGATCGCCAGCACCATGCCCTCCCGCAGCCGCGGCCCTCGCCCGGCCGGGCCGACGTTGGCCACCGGCGGGTCCTCGTGCATCGCGGTGCCGATCCCGTGGCCGGTGTACTCCCGCACCACCGACAACCCCGCGTCGGTCACGACCGCTTCGATCGCGGCACCGACGTCGCCGAGGCGGTTCCCGTCGACCATCGCTTCGATGCCGGCTTCGAGGGACTGGCGGGTCACCTCGATGAGCCGGCGACTCTCGGCGTCGACGGTGCCGACCGGAACGGTGATCGCGGCGTCGGCGTGCCAGCCGTCGATGATCGCCCCGCAGTCGATCGAGACGATGTCGCCCTCGTCGAGGCGACGCTCGCCGGGGATGCCGTGCACGACCACCTCGTTCGG
>DASUMP010000167.1:0-3891 GCA_036277635.1 Acidimicrobiia bacterium
CCGAGCACGATCGGCAGGGGCAGGACGACGCAGCCCACGACGAGGCCGGTGACCGCGGCCGACACGGTCCAGCGCGGGAACTGGGTCGCGAGGCCGGCGAAGAACGCCACGACGGCGACGAGCAGCCCGCTGTAGCCGATCCGCTTCGCGAGACGCACGACCCGCGCGAGGCGCGCCCGTTGCTCGGCGACGCGGTCGTCGGGCGGCGGGCCGCTCACCATGCGGTCCACCCCATCGACGCGAACGCGGCGTCGATCGCGGCGGGGAGGTCGGCGATCGAGAACGACGAGCGCGCCCGGCGGAGGTTCACGTCGAACAGCGTCGGGTCGGGCGTCGCGAGGAAGCGCACGAGGGCGGCGACGTCGTCGAGGTCGAAGAAGCGCACACCACACGTCGTGATCTCGCTGAGCACCGGGTACGAGTTGACGACCAGGGGCCGGCGCGCCCACACCGACTCGATCGTGGGGTTGCCGAAGCCCTCCCAGGTCGAGGGCAACAGCACGACGTCGGCGGCGGCGTAGCCGTCGGCGACCGCCGGTGCCGGCGCGATCGTGACCGGCACCGGTGAGCGCTCGACGAGACGGTCGAGCGTCGTCTCGTATCCGTCCTCGGCCGGTCCGGTCAGCCAGTAGCGCACCGCTCGATCAGGCATCGCGCGCGCGAGCGACGCGACGTAGCGAATCGCTCCGGGCACGTTCTTCCGTTCGATCGCGCGCGTCGGCTGGAACAGCACGAGCTCGTCGTCGCGGAATCCCAGGCGTCGGCGGGTCGTGTCGCGGTCGCCGAGCGGCGCGTCGAGATCGAAGTGGTTCTGGATCGTGACGACGGGCGCGTAGCCGCGCGCGATCAGCTCGCGGCGCGAGCGGAGGTTGATGGTCGTGTGCAGGGCGTCGGCGAGGCGCGGCGGGAACTCGCGATCGAGCGCCTGCAGGTGGCGGCGTTGCCACGGCAGGTCGTGGTGGCGCAGGACGACGCGACCAGGGTGGTCGGCGAGCACGGCCGCGGTCGTGCGTGCGGCCGCGACGTTGAGCGGGAGCGAGCACAGGTTCTCGACCACGACGAGGTCGGCGCCGTCGAGCGTCCGGCGCAACGCTGCCGGATCGACCGGATCGGCGTCGGTGATCCCGAGGCCGGGGACCACGACGTCGTCGGGACCGGCGTCGCCGCCCAGGTCGCCGGCGACCGCGCGCACGGCGAAGCCGAGCGTCGTGAGCGCAGTACGCCACTTGCGCGCTTCGACCGACACGCCGTCGCCCCCGCCGAGGCGGAACGAGACGACTACTGCGGCGCGAGTCACGGCGGCCGACGTTACGCACTCGGGCGCGGGGGCCCGGTACCGCCCGAGTGGTCGATCAGGCGCGTGTGGTGATGAACGCGAGGCGCCGGTTCGTGGCGTCGAGCACCGCCCGCGCGACCGCGTCGGCCTCTTGGGGTGGGCGGACGATCGCCGATCCCGACACCGTCTGCTCGTTCGGGGGGGCGACGAACACGATCGTGACGACCGCGACGTCGAGTGAGCCGACCCGCACGACCTGGGCGTGGTCGACGTCGACGCACTCGGCGGCGGGGTCGAGCTGGCGCAGGGCGTCGATCGTGGCCGCGGCGACGAGGCGGTGCCGGGCCGAGGTGGCGATCGAGCCCTCGGCGAACCCGACGACGTCGTGGTCGTCGCGCGCGAGGGTGACTCGCACGAGCGAGCGCAGCCCCGCGGTCTCGGCGGTGATCGCGAGGATCGAGGGCCGGGGCGGCCCAGCGGCGGCCTGCTCGAGGTCGGGGGCGCCGCCGAGCTGGACCACCGAGATGACCCGGCGGTCGATCTCGAGCCCGAACGAGGCGAGGGCCACCGACTGGACGTCGCGGGCCAGCTGCTTGGGGTGCTTGCCGGGCTGGGCGACGACGTGGACCTCGGTCACGCGACCGAGGTCGTCGGCCACGATCCGCGCGATCGAGACGTCGGGGAGGCGGCAGATCTCCCGTTCGACCTCCACCACGTCGAGGTCGTCGGATCCCATGTGGGCTCCGGGGTCGTCGGGCGAGTGGGCGACCATCGGGGCCGAGCATAGGCACGGACGCCCGCTGTGACGGGGATATCGCCCGGCGTGGGGTCGGCCCCGGAGAAAACTCGTGCTTGCCTCCGGGCCTGTCACGGGTGAGACTCACGTGGCCAATGTGACGAATGACGACGGACGAACCGCCGAGGCAGACCGAGGAGGCAGACCGAGGAGAAGACGGCAAGGTCTCGAGCCGGATCACGACGAAACCCCGAGCGGAGCGTGTGACCGTCGCTGTTAGCGAGCGTGACGGAAACGAGACGCAAAGGGGGTCTTCCCAATGAAGAACCGCATCGTCGTCCGCCTCGCCGTGCTCGCCACGAGCCTGGTCAGCCTGCTCCTCGCAGGCGGCGCAGGCTGGAACCGCACCTGATCCGGAAGAAAATTTCGGCTCGGGGCCTTGCCGCCCTTTCCTCGGTCGCCATTCCGGCCGAAGAGACAGGAGCCGTGTCCAACTTCCCCCGACGTCTCCGGTGGTACACCGCCGCCTTGGCGGTGGGCGCCCTCGGCACCGCGGTCGCGCTCGGTCGCTCCGAGCCGTTCCCGACCGTCCTGCCGTTGGCGCTCTTCTGCGCGCTCGTCGTTTTCAGCGAAGCGCGCACCGTGCACCTCCCGAGCGGGGTCGGGGTCACCGCCACGTTCATGGTCGGCATGGCCGCGGTCGTGGTGTTCCGCGACGAGGGGACGCTGCTCGGCCCGCTCCTCGTCGGGATGGCCACGGGTCTCCCGCTCCTGCGGCGGCGGCGCACCCGTCCGTGGGTGCTGTTCAACGCGTGTGCGAACGGTCTCGCGCACGTTGTGGCCGCGGCCGCGTTCTGGGTCGTCCCGAACTCGGTCGTCGAGGAGATGCCGCTCGCCTTGCTCGGCGCGCTGCCTCCCGCCGCGGCGTTCGTGCTCGCGAGCCTCGTGCTGATCGGCGGATCGTTCATCATCGACGGCAGCCGCAGTGCACGCGAAGTCGTCGCCGACTTCGCGCCGTCGACGGTGCAGGTGTTGCCGTTCGCGGTGCTCGGCGTGTTCCTCGGTCGGCTCTACCTCGACGTCGGCCTCGTCGTCGTGCTGCTGATCGTCGTGCCGATCATGGTGGCGCGCGAGGTCTTCGCCGCGCAGCTGGAGGTGCGGGCCGCCCACGAGGCGACGGTGCGGATGTTGATCCGGGCCCTCGAGGCGAAGGACCGGTACACCGCGGGGCACGCCGAGCGCGTCGCTCGTTACGCGCTCTACATCGGCGAAGAGCTCGGCTTCGGGCCCGCCCGGTTGGAGCGGTTGCGCTTCGCGGCACTGATGCACGACATCGGAAAGCTCGTCGTGCCGAACCACCTGTTGAACAAGCCGGGCAAGCTCACGAGCGAAGAGTTCGCGCGCGTCCGTGTGCACGAGACCGTGTCGGTCGAGATGCTGCAACGTATCGACTTCCTCCGACCCGTAGCACCCGTCGCGCACAGCGATCACACGAAGTTCGACCCCGACGATCCGAGTCGTCCGATCGAGCCGTACATCGTGATGGTCGCCGACGCGTACGACGCGATGACGTCGACGCGTTCGTACCGGCGCGCACTCCCGCAAGACGTCGCGTTCGCGGAGCTACGAGAGAAGTCGGGCACGCAGTTCCACCCCGACTGCGTCAAGGCGCTGATCCGCGCGATCGAGCGCCGCGGCGAGCACCACGGTCGCGGGCACGAAGAGCCGGACGTCATCGAGTTCACCGACGCGCCCGAAGCCGGCCTCGGCTCCGCCGGTCTCGGCGACCTCCTCTCCTCCGACGGTGGTGCGCTCGGGTCCAAGGCCGGGGGTGCGGCATGACCGGCGCTGTGACCGCCCGCTCGGTGCGGTTCGCCAC
>DASUMP010000168.1:0-5310 GCA_036277635.1 Acidimicrobiia bacterium
CTCGGGGCCGAGCAGCGCGACGTGGCCGGCCTCGAGCTCCGTCCCGCCCGACTCGTCGAGACCTCCGCCCGCGTGACGCCGGAAGAACGTGTTGTCCTCGGTCCCGGCATAGATCCCGATCGCGGCCCACATCCGGTGGTCGTGCGGCCAGATGTGCATCCCCGGTGCCCACACCACGTGCAGGATCGTGTGCTCCGCGGAGTGGTGGAGCAGGTCGATGCCCGCGCGCTGCGGGCGCAGCGCCTCCACGAGCGCGTCGGACCCCGCGCACGCGCGTTCGAGCACTTCCTTCGTCGCCCGCCGCGGTTCGGTCTCCACACGCGCGTCGCGCAGGTCGGCGATCAGCTGGTCGACGTCGAGCACCCCGACACTCTCGCGCCGAGGCGAGCTCGTGTCATTCCGCCACCGTTCGTGGGGGTTCGGTGACACCCGCTCGGTTTGGTGCGGCGTTACTGGCGGGTAACCCGCGTGCATGTACCCCGTGCTGATCGGCCTGTTCGCTGTCCCCGTGGCGCTGGCGACCGGGTTCATCCGGTTCGCGAGCGTGCTCGACGGCGCCGAGGCCGAGTTCGACACCGACTTCCCCGACGACCCACTCCTGACGACGTAAGCGGCCGTCGAACGCCCGTTGCGACGACTACAGGGCGTCGGCGGCGAAGGTGTCGCAGCGGTTGGGGTCGCCGGTGCGGTAGCCGGTTGTGAACCACTGCTGACGCTGGCTCGCCGAGCCGTGCGTCCACGACTCGGGATCGACCCGACCCTGCGTGCGCTCCTGGATGCGATCGTCGCCCACGGCCTCGGCGGCGGACAGCCCGTCGGCGATGTCTTGGTTCGTGAGCTCTTCGACGAAGCCGGTCTCCACCGCGTTCGCTGCCCACACGCCCGCGTAGCAGTCGGCCTGCAGCTCGAGCCGCACCGAACCCGACTCCGCACCGCTCTCGCGACCGACCTGGTCGTTGGTGCCGAGCAGGTTCTGCACGTGGTGGCCGTACTCGTGCGCGATCACGTACGCGGTTGCGAACGGTCCGCCCGACGCGCCGAAGCGCGACTCGAGCTCGTCGAAGAAGCCGAGGTCGATGTAGATCTGCGCGTCGGCCGGGCAGTAGAACGGCCCGACCGCGCTCGACGCCTGACCGCACGCGGTGGAGACGCCCTGGGTGAACAGCACGGTGTCGGCGAGCTGGTAGCCCTGCACCGTCTCGGCCCAGTAGTCCTGGATCGAGTTCACGACCGCGACGATCCGACAGTCGGCGTCTTGGTTCGCGTCGGCACCGGTGCGGCACTCCTGCGCGAGCTCGGTGTTCTCTCCCCCACCCAACGCGAGCCCGCCGCCGCCCTCGCCGCCGAAGCCACCCATGAGCATCACGACGAGGAAGATCAGGCCGACGATGCCCCCACCACCGGCGACGGCGCCGCCACCGAGTCCACCGGGGAGGCCGACGCCACGGCCGCGCCGGTCGGAGACCTGACCGGCGTCGAGACGCGCACCGCGACGGAACTTCACGCCGCCCCTCTACCCGAGCCCGTTGGAGAGCAACCGCAGCCTCGGTAGCGTGCGGGACGACCGACACGACGAGGGAGCAACGCGATGCCCGGATTCCTCGACAAGGCGAAGAAGAAGTTGGGCGACGTCGGCGAGAAGGCGAAGGACCTCGCCGCCGACAACCGCGAGAAGATCGAAGCGGCGGTCGACAAGACGACCACCTTCGTCGACAAGAAGACGAAGGGCAAGCACCACGACAAGCTCGAGAAGGTCGCTGACAAGACCCGGGCGCAGCTCGACAAGCTCGACGACGACGAGCCCGAGACGCCCGGCGCCGCGAACGATGCGCCGTCGGCCGATACCACGCCGCCGGCCGACGAGTCCCGTTGACGCTCCAGCGCGCGGAAGTCGAACGGCTGGCCGCGGTCCGCACCGACGCAGCTGTGTCGGTGCTCCTGCCGCTGCAACGCCAGTCCCCGGGCAACGCCGAAGACCGGCTGCGACTCCGACACCTCGTCGAGGCGGCGGAGCGAACACTGCGCGAGGAGCACCCGCGTGTGGCGCCGGCGGCGATCGAACAGCTGTCGAGCGCAGTGGCGGCGGTCGACCTGACGCACCCCGAAGACGGCTTGGCGATCTACGCCACGCCGACGGAGCACGCCGTGCACCCGCTCCCGTTCACGGTCCCCGAGCGGGTGGTCGTCGATCGGTCGTTCGCGACGCGCGACCTGCTGCTCGGCATGCAGCGCACACCGCGCTGGCGCGTCGTCGCGATCTCGCTCGCCGAGACCAGGGTGGTCGACGGGTTCGGTGTCCGGGCGACCGAGCGCCGTGACACCGGCTTCCCGTTGCGCAGCGAGGCGCGCGGCGTGGCCGACGCGCCGCACAAGGACCTGCCCGTCCACGACGACCGGCCCGAGGCGTTCCGCGCGGCGTTCCGCGCCGTCGACCGTGCGCTGACCGAGTTGCAACGCGCCGACCCGCGCGTGCTCGTCGTGGCCGGACCCGAGCGCGACCTCGCGTACTTCGACGAGGTCACCACGCACGGTGACGCGATCGCGGGTCGCATCACGGGGTCGCACACCGCGACGGGCGCTGCGGAGCTCGCCCGACTGGTCGCGCCGGTGCTCGCGGGTCACGAAGCGCGCGTGCGTGACCGGGCGGTCGCGTCGCTCGCCGACGCGGTCGGACGACGCCGCGCCGCCACGGGCACCGTCGAGGTGTGGAACGCGGCGCGCGCGGGTCGCGGCCACCTGCTCGTCGTCGAAGCGGAGCATTCGGTGCCGGCGCGCATCGACGGCGACGACCTCGAGCTGCTCGACACCGACGCGCTCCCCCGCAGCTACGACGACGCGGTCGACGAGATCGCCGAGGTCGTGCTCCGCCACGGTGGCGACGTGGTGTTCGTGGAAGCGGGCCGGCTCGACGACTACGCCGGCATCGCGCTCGTATTGCGGTACTGAGGCGTCGCCTCAGCCCACCGGCACACCCTCGAACGCCGCCGCCCGCACGCCCCGCTCTGCGAGCTCGCCGAGCAGCGGGACCGGCTCGAACAACACGGCCGGTCCGGCCACGCCCGGACGCTCGACGCGGGTACCGAGCGCACCCACCAGGTGAGCGGCGGCGACGGCGAGCATCGTGCCCGCGGCGACGCTCGTGCGCTCGATGACGCCGTAGACCATCACGTCGCGCGAGGTTCCCCGCTGCCCCCACACCTCGACGCGCGCCGCGCCCCATTCGCCGGCTTCGTCGAACTGGCGACGCCAACGCCGGCGGGCGGGCGGCTCACCGAGCAGCGTCGAGATGCGCGCGGCGTCGGGAAACGCGTCGACGAGCAGTGCCACCCCACCGCTCACGATGCGACAGTCGCGCGCGCCGATCGGGTCGGGGAACCACACGAGCTGGTCGTCGTGGTATTGGTCGCGCCGCCACGCGCCTTCGGCCCATTCGACTGCGGTGCCGCGGCGCGCGGCGCGCACCGCCGCGGCGCACGCCTCGCCCGCCCAGCCCGTGCGCGCGACACGGATCTCGTCGATCGCGTCGAACGTCGAGGCGGCGTGCTTCGCAAGGAGGTCGGCGATGCCGGGCGCGAGGCCGCACCCGATCGCGACCGTCACTCCGGCGGTCTCGGCGCGGTCGTGCAGCAGCCGGAGGCGCTCGATCGCGTCGTGGTCGTCGTCGACCGACGCGCACGCGACGCGTTGCGCGATCGCTTGTTCGACCACCGGTCGGTCGTCGCCGGTGGGCAGTGCGGTCGCGACGACGTCGACGCCTTCGGGCAGCACGTCTCCGGGCGAGAACGCGACGGTGTCGGCACGCTCGGCGCCGAACGCTTCGACGAGCTGGCGGGCGCGTCCGCGGTTGCGATCCGCGAGCAGGACCCGCTCGATCCCCGGCGTGTCGACGAGCTGGCGAGCGGCTCGGACGCCGACGACGCCGAGGCCGACGACGAGCGCGGTGCTCACCGGAACTCGGGGCCCTCGAGCTCCCGCCACCCGCCCGACGTGGGCGGCACGCCACCCTTGCCCCGCAGCTTCGCGAACGCACCGATCAACCCGGCGACGCCGACCACGAGGAGCACACGTCGGAAAGCCCTCACGGCGCGGAGTGTAACGGCGCCCCCGCGCCGGGTTGCGGCAGCTGCAACCGAGGGGAACGCAGCGGCGTGCGTGGGGCTAGGTGGAATCGAACCACCGACCTCACCCTTATCAGGGGTGCGCTCTAACCGACTGAGCTATAGCCCCGGCGGGCGAGGAGCGTACCAGCCGGGTCGCGGCTCGCAGCGGGCCGCGCGCGCCGCGGCGGTTCAGCGTCGGAGCGGTTCTTCGTCTTCGGCGACGACGATCTCGATGCCGCCGAGGAGCTCCGAGAAGAGGTTGTAGAGCGCGGCGGCGAGCGTCGTGCCGACGACGAGGAGGCACACGAACACGAGCCCGAGCAGCGTCGCGCCGCGCAGGATCGGCCACGACAAGAACTCGAACTCGTCCCAGCCGGTGAGCTCCTCGATGAAGCTCTCGATGTTCTCGATGACGCCGAACGACGACCCGATCCACCACAGCACTGCGCCGGCCGCGAGGAGGACGATCAGCGCGCAGAGGTAGAAGCAGACGGAGATCTTCAGCACGGTCCACAGGTCGACCGAGCGGATCGTCTGGCGGTACCGGCGCGCTTCGGGACGGCGGGCCGGCGCGGGCACCGAGCGTCGAGCGGCGGTTCGGTTGGTCGCCCGACCGCGTGTGCGGGCGCGCGCCGGGGCCGGAGCGGCCTCGGTCTCGAGCACGGCTCTCGCACGCGCCATCGGTCAGGCCTCCTGGTCGCCGTCGGGGCCGAGGTCTGTGGCGTCGCCCGTGACGTCCACCCCATCATTGTCGGCAGCGTTCGTGGCCGCCTCAACCGCTGCCGCCTCTTCGCCATCGGCGGGTACCTGCTCGTTCTCCAGCACTCGGGCCGCGGCGACCACCGAATCGCCCTCCGCGAGGCGGGCGACCCGCACGCCGGTCGCGTCGCGGCCCTGCTCGGAGATCTCCTCGACGCCGGTGCGGATCAGGTTGCCCGCCCCCGAGAACACGAGGAGCTCGTCGCCGGGGACGACGGTGAACGCCGCCACGACGTGGCCTCGATCGCCGGTGAGTCGCATCCCCCGCACGCCCTGTCCGCCCCGGCCCTGCCGCCGGAACAGCTCGACGCGCGTGCGCTTGCCGTGTCCGCTCGACGACAGGAGGAGCAGGACCGCATCGTCGCGGGCGACATCGCAGCTCACGACCCCATCTTCGCCGTTCTTCAACCTCATGCCGCGGACGCCCGCGGTGGCGCGACCCATCGGTCGG
>DASUMP010000169.1:0-32846 GCA_036277635.1 Acidimicrobiia bacterium
CTTCGAGCGCGGCGTCGAGGGCGATCATCGCGAGCTTGAAGATGTCGGCCGCCGACCCTTGCACCGGCGCGTTCTGCGCCATCCGCTCCCCCATCTGGCGGATGCGGAAGTTGTCGGACGCGAGCTCGGGCAGCTGGCGGCGCCGACCGAACAGCGTCGTGGTGTAGCCGCGCGTGCGCGCTTCGCGCACGGTCTCCTCCATGTACGCGTGCACGTTGGGGAAGCCCTCGAAGTACGCGTCGAGGATCTCCCGCGCTTGCTCGGTGGGGATGTCGAGGCGCTGGCCGAGCCCGTACGCCTCCATGCCGTACGCGAGCCCGTAGTTCACGACCTTGGCGAAGCGGCGTTGGAACTCGTCGACGTCGGTCTCGTCGACGTCGAAGACCTTCGCCGCGGTCGCGGTGTGCACGTCAGCGCCCCGCTCGAACGCGTCGATCAGTCCGGGGTCGTCGGCGAGGTGCGCGAGCACGCGCAGCTCGATCTGCGAGTAGTCGGCGGTGAGCAACCCGCACCCCGGCTCCGCGATGAACGCGCGCCGCATCTCGCGCCCGCCGGCGGTGCGCACCGGGACGTTCTGCAGGTTGGGTGACTCGCTCGAGATCCGCCCCGTGGTGGTCGCGATCTGGTTGAACGTCGCGTGGATGCGGCCGTCGGCGTGCACGAGCGGCGGAAGCGCGTCGGCGTACGTGCTCCGCAGCTTCTCGACCTCGCGGTAGCGCAGCAGGTCCTCGACGATCGGGTGGGCGTCGGCCATCTTCTGCAGCGAGTCGGCGTCGGTGGACGGACCCGTCTTGGTCTTCTTCACCGGGGTGAGACCGAGCTTGTCGAAGAGGATCCGCCGCAGCTGGGGCGTCGAGTTCACGTTGAACGGCTCGCCCGCGTGGGCGTGGATGCGCTGCTCGAGCGCCCGGCACTGGTCGCCGAGGTCGTGCCGCAGCTCTTCGAGGAACTCGACGTCGATGCGGACCCCGGCGCGCTCCATCTGGTGCAGCACCCGCACGAGCGGCCGTTCGAAGCGCTCGTAGAGGTCGGTGAGCTCACGCGCTTCGAGCGCGCGGTCGAGCTCGTCGGCGAGTCGCAGTGCCGCGACGGCGCGTCGCCCGGTGTCGTCGATGCCACGCTGCCCGTCGAGGTCGAGGGTGCCGGCTTCCGCGTCGGGTGAGGCGAGCTCGACCGACAGGTAGCGCGCCGCGAGATCGTCGAGGAGGTACTTCCCCTCGCCGGGGTCGAGCAGGTACGCCATGACCGCGGTGTCGTGGGTGAGCGAGCGGACGTCGAGGTCGTCGAGGCCCCGCATGAGCTCCTTGGCCCGGTGCACCACGAGCGGCGGCCCGCCAGCGCTCACGAGCGAGCCCAACGCCTCGCGCACCGCGCCCTCGCCGAGCACGTCGGCGGGCAGGTACCACGCCGTCACCTCGTCCGGTGCCGGAGCGATGCCCTCGGAGAACGCGGGGTCGTCGGTGGCGAGCGCGAGTCCTTGCAGCGCGTCTGCGCCGGGTGCGCCCGACCACCGCGGCTCGGCCGCGACTCGCGACGCCGACGCGAGCCACTCGAGCACCTGCGCCGCGTCCGCCGGCGAGCGCACCAACGTGGTCTCGACGTCGAGCGACTCGCCCACGGCCGCCGGCTCCGCGGTGTCGCCGAGGGCGTCGAGGATGCGCGGCAGCAGCGACTTGAACTCGAGCTGGTTGAACAGGACGCGCACCTGCTCGCGATCGAACGCGCCCGGTCGGAGGTCGCGCGCGTCGACGTCGAGCGGCACGTCGCGACGCAGCACCGACATCGTCCGGTTCATGAGGACGCGGTCGCGCATCTCGCCGAGGTTCTGCCGCTGCTTCGGCGGGAGGTCGTCGAGGTGCTCGAAGATCGTCTCGAGGTCGCCGTACGTCGCGATGAGCTTCGCCGCGGTCTTCTCGCCGATGCCGGGGACCCCAGGGAGGTTGTCACTGTTGTCGCCGCGCAGCGCCGCGTACTCCGGATACTGCGCGGGCGTGACCCCGCACCGCTCGAAGATCCCCGCTTCGTCGTAGAGCGCGTAGTCGGAGACGCCCCGCTTGTTGTAGAGCACCTTCACGTGCGGATCGTCGACCAGCTGGTAGGAGTCGCGGTCGCCGGTGACGATCACGACGTCGATACCGTCGTGCTTCGCCTGCTCGGCGAGCGTCGCGATGACGTCGTCGGCTTCGACGCCCGACACCTCGATCGTGCGGATCTCGAGCGCGTCGAGCACCTCACGGATCAACGGCATCTGCGACCGGAACAGGTCGGGGGTCTCCGCCCGTCCCGCCTTGTAGTCGGGGTCGATCTCGAACCGGAAGTTCGCCCGGCCGGGAGCGTCGAACGCCACGCCGATGAGGTCGGGCTGCTCGTCGGCCAGCACCTTCGCGAGCATCGACGTGAACCCGTAGACCGCGTTCGTGACCGTGCCCGACGCGGTCGCGAGATCCGTGGGGAGTGCGAAGAACGCCCGATAGGCCAGCGAGTGCCCGTCGAGCAGAAGCAGTTTCACGGGGTGAGCGCGCCCGTGAGCACCTCCGCCGCGACTTCGTGGATCTTGCGACGGGTGCTCATCGCCGCGGTCTGCAGGAACCGCCATGCGGCCGCTTCGCTGAGGTCGTGCTGGTCCATCAGCCGACCCTTGGCGCGATCGATCGTCTTGCGCGCCTCGAGGCGCTCCTGGAGGTCGCCGATCTCCGACTCGAGCGCGACCACCTCTTGGAAACGTCCGACCGCCATCTCGATCGCGGGGACGAGGTCGCTCTTCTGGAACGGCTTCACGAGGTAGGCGAGCGCGCCCGCGTCGCGGGCTTGCTCCACGAGGTCGTGTTGCGAGAACGCCGTGAGGATGAGGACCGCGGCGAGTCGCTCCCCCGCGATCGCTCGCGCCGCCGTCAGTCCGTCGGCCCCCGGCATCTTGATGTCGAGGATCGCGAGGTCGGGTCGGTGCTCGCGCACGAGCTCGATCGCCTGATCGCCTCGACCGGTCTCCGCGACGACGTCGTAGCCCTCCTCTTGGAGGATCTCCTTCAGGTCGAGACGGATGATCGCTTCGTCTTCCGCGATGACGACGCGTACGGGTGTGGTCAACGGACCGGGCCTCCGGGGGACAGCGTGATCAACGGGCCGGCAGCTCGGCGGCCATGCGATCGAGGAGCGCATCTTGCTCGCGCTCGAGCTCCGAGATCGAACGGCGGAGCGCGTCGCCGTGACGGGCGAGCGCGTCGGCGTGCCGGCGCACCTCACGCGCCTCGGCTTCGGCGAGGGGGGTCTCGGAGACGAGGGCCCGCAGACGGGCGTCTTCCGCCTCGTCTTCGAGGAAGGCGAGCTGCTCCTGCGCCACCCCGAGATCGGCGCGCAGCCGCTTCAAGCGATCGGCGACATCGATGAGCCGGCGCTCCAGCAGGGTCCGCGTCATGGGACGGGCAGTCTACGGGCGTCCGGGCCGTCGAGTCCCGCACGATTCGCAGTGGTGTGGCACCGTGGCGGGCGTGCGTCACCCCGTGTACACGCCCGAGCACGATGCGCTGCGCGCGACCGTGCGCCGGTTCGTCGCCACCGAGCTGGCCCCGCACGTCGACGAGTGGGAGCGCGCCGGTCGCTTCCCCGACACGGTGTTCCGCCGCTGCGGCGAGCTCGGCTTCCTCGGGCTGCACTACCCCGAAGCCCTCGGCGGCAGCGGCGGCGACCTCGCCGCGAGCCTGCTCTTCGTCGAAGAGCTCGCCCGGTGCGGCGCGGCGGCGATCGCGATGGCCGTGTCGGTGCAGACCCACATGGCCACACCCGCGCTCGCCGAGTTCGGGACCGCCGAACAGCACGACCGGTTCCTGCGACCCGCGCTGCGCGGCGAGCGCATCGCCGCGATCGCGATCACCGAACCCGACGCGGGCTCCGACGTCGCCGCGATCACGACGCGCGCCACACGCGACGGCGACCACTGGCGGATCACCGGACGCAAGATGTACATCACCAACGGCGAGCGCGCGAGCTTCCTCACCCTCGTCGCGCGCACCGACGCCGGGCCGGGTCACGCGGGCATCAGCGTGTTCCTCGTCGACACCGCGCTCCCCGGCGTGAGCGTGTCGCGTCGTCTCGACAAGCTCGGGATGCGTTCGAGCGACACCGCTGAGATCGCACTCGACGACGTCGTGGTCGGCGACGACGCGCTCCTCGGCGGTGAGCCGGGGCGCGGGTTCGCGCAGCTGATGTGGCAGCTGCAGCACGAGCGCCTCGCGGGCGCGGCCGCGTGCATCGGCCACGCGGCCCAGGTGCTCGACGACACGATCGCGTACGCGCGGGAGCGCCACACGTTCGGCCGCCGCCTGGTCGACCACCAGGTCGTCGCGCACAAGCTCGCCGACGCCGCGACCGAGCTCACCGCCGCGCAGACCCTGTTCGACACCACCACGTGGCAGGTGATGCAGGGCGACTACCCCGTCGCCGAGGTGTCGATGACGAAGAAGTACTGCGCACAAGTGCAGAACCGACTCGTCGACACGTGCCTGCAGGTCTTCGGCGGCGCCGGCTACCTCGACGAGACCCCGGTCAGCCGCGCGTTTCGCGACGCCCGCCTCCAACGCATCGGCGGTGGCGCCGACGAGATCATGAACGACGTGATCGCCAAGCGGATCATCCGCTGAGCGCGTTCACGCCTTCTCGATGAACGCGATCTTCTCGTAGACGTGGACCGCGCGGACGGCCGACCGGGCCGCCGCAGGCACGTCGAGATCGTCGCCGTCGCGTACGTGCGCGCGGTGCACCGCGTCGACGAGCTGCTTCACGAGATCGATCCCGGTTCCCGGCGTGCCGGGCGGCCCGCCGCCGTAGCCCGGGTGGTACGAGGTCTGCAGGTCTTCGATCACATAGACGCCGCCGTTGCGCAGCATCGGGAACAGCGCGCCGAAGCTCGCGACGATGTGCTCGGCGCGGTGTGAGCCGTCGTCGACGACGAGGTCGAACGGCGCGAAGCGTTCGAGCGACGCGAGGAACTCGACGTCGCCCTGGTCGCCGACGAGTGTGGTGATGCGCGGGCCGGGGACGTCCTTCTCCTCGATGTCGATGCCGACGATGTCGCCGCGCGGGAAGTAGTCGCGCCACATGGCGAGCGACGCTCCCTGCCAGATGCCGATCTCGAGGACCGACACCCGCCGCCGGCGCAGCGGCGCGAGGTGGGTGCGGTACGCCTCGACGTAGTTGTGGGAGATCGCGCCCTTGTCGCTGCCGTGCACCGCCGCGAGCCACGCGAGGTTGCGCCGCCCGGCCCGGCCGAGCGCCCTCTTCACGGGGTGGAGCCGGCCGCGCCCGAGCCGCCGTTCGGCCTCCACCCGGGTCTTGATCAGCGCCCGGTAGGCGAGGCGGCGGGCGCGACTGTCGTGCCAGGACACGGCCGGAGTGTAGGGACGCCCCGGTGAACACGGTCCGCGCGGCTCATTGTTCTCCGCGTGGTCGCTCGGTAACCTTGAGCGGACCCACCGGGGGCGGGGGTGTCCAGATCTCGGCCGCTCCCACGCGCACTCTTCACGATGGGACGCCCTACGCCGAAGCTGCCCGCCCTCGCCCTGGCCGTCGTCATCGGACTCCTCGCGGGGCCCGTCGCCGCCGGGGCCCAGGCCGCCGACCCTCCTGAGCTGGCCGCCGCCCGAGGAGGGCTCGCGGCTGCACGCTCGCGCGCACAGCAGGCCGCCGAGGAGTACCGGGCGGTCCAGCAGGAGCTCCAGAAGATCACCCGCGAGGTCGAGCTCGTCCAGCGCCAGATCCCGATGCTGATGACCGCGATCAACCAGATGCGGGTGCGGCTGCAGGCTCGAGCGGCCGAGGCCTACCGCGGCGCCTCGATGCGCTCCGCCGTCGCGTTCGAGCTCTTCGAGGTCGAGAACCTCCTCGACGGCGTGCGCGTGACCCGCCTCGCCGAAGCCGCGAACGCCCGCACCGACGAGATCGCCGACGGCGTCGGCGATCTCACCGCGCAGCTCGCCGAGAAGGAAGAGCAGCTCGCCCGCCAGCAAGCCGAGCAGGCCGACCTCGTCGCCGCCGCCGAGCGGCGTGCCGCGGAGCTCGACCGCGCGCTCGCCGAAGCCGCCCGGCACCTGCGCACCGTCGAACACGACGTCGCGGTGCGCGCGTACGAGGAGGCGCTCGCGGCAGCTGCCGCGCAGCCCGGAACGACCGGCACGACGATCGCGCCACCCGAAGAGGTGTCGCACCGTCCGCCGCCGGCGGACCCGTCGCTCGCCGCGCTCGTCCCCGTCGACGAGCTGCTGTGCCCGATCGACGCGCCGGTCACGTTCTTCAACGACTGGGGCCAGCCCCGCTCGAACTGGCGCGTCCACGAGGGCACCGACATCTTCGCCGGCCTCGGCACGCCGAACGTCGCCGTCGCCGACGGTGTCGTGAAGCGCCGTCTCGGTGGTCTCGGCGGCAACTCCGTGTGGCTCGAAGCCGACCACGGCGTCGACTACTACTACGCGCACTTCGACCGCTTCGAGGGCGCCTTCGACGGCCCCGAGAGCTCACGGCGGGTGAAGAAGGGCGACGTGATCGGCTATACGGGGAACACCGGCAACGCGTCCGGCGGCCCCGTCCACACGCACTTCGAGGTGCATCCCGGCGGCGGTGGCGCGATCAACCCGTACCGCATCCTGCTCGTCACCTGCGCGACCCAGCTCGGCAACTGACCGGGCGCGCGACGCGCACGATGCGACCACACGATCGACGCGGCGCGACGATCAGAACATGCCGACACCACGTCGTTTCGCGATCAGCGCGTCGCTCGCGTTCGCCGCACTCGCGTCGATCATGGGCATGCGCCGGAAGGCCGAAGTCATCGTCTCCGACGACACCGTCGAGGTCCGCATGGGATGGGCGTTCTCGGCCCGGATCCCGCGGTCGGCGATCACCCGTGTCGCCGCCCACCCGCCGATCCGCTACGCGATCGGCGTGCACGGCTGGCGCGGCAGCTGGATCGTGAACGGCACCACCGGCAACGTCGTCGACATCGCGATCGACCCGCCGGTCCGAGCGCGCGCCGTGCTCTTCCCCACGAACCTCCGCCGGGTCCGCGTCAGCGTCGACGAGCCCGCCGAGCTGATCCGAGCGCTGCAGCCGACGACGAGCGCCTGACCCGCGCCCGACGCCGCTGCGCGCGGTGCCCGAGGTGGGAGTCGAACCCACACGCCCTTGCGGGCAACGGATTTTGAGTCCGTCGTGTCTGCCATTCCACCACTCGGGCCGGACGGATCATGATGCCATCCCGGGTGCGTCGAGCGCGACGTGATCGAGCGACGGCCTCGGTACGATCGAGCCGTGGGTGAGTGGAGCGACTTCCTCGTCGGTGTCGTGTGCGGGCTGTCGCTCGCGGGGCTGCTCTGGATCGTGATCGCACCGTCGCGACGGGCGCGCGCGGAGACCGGCTTGGATCCCGAGGTGGAGACCCGGCTGCTGCTCGGCGAGATCCCCGACGACGAGGACCCGCCCGCATCCGAGAGCTCGGAGCCCGAGCACCCGCGCCAGTACGGACCGCACGAGTTGCAGGCGCTGCGGCGTCTGGGGCAGCAGCCGTCGAAGCGCTCGAAGCCGCGCTGATCAGGCGAACACGAAGAACAGGCGGGCCCGGCACGCTTCGGCGCCGTCGACCGTGACCCGCCCGCTCCCCCACCCGCCGCGTGCGCTCAGCCGTTCGAGGCTGAGCTCGAGGCGCAGCTCGTCGCCGGGCCGCACGAGCCGGCGGAAGCGGGTGTCCTCGACGCCACCGAACAGCGGGAGCCGGTCCGCGAAGCGGGGGTCGGCGAGCACGCCGATCGCGCCGGCTTGGGCGAGGGCCTCGAGCTGGAGCACGCCGGGGAACACCGGGTTGCCGGGGAAGTGGCCGGCGAGGAACGGTTCGTCTCCGGTGACGCGGTAGCGCGCCACGACGTGCTCGCCGGGGCGCAGCTCGTCGACCGCGTCGACGAAGCGGAACGGCGGGCGGTGCGGGAGCAGCGCGACCGGGTCGTCGGGGGTCATCGCGTGCGACGCTACCGACGGAACGCTCGAGACGGAGGACAGCCGGCGGTGCGGATCGCGATCGTGTTCCCCGGTCAGGGGACCCAAGCTCCGGGCATGGGCCGCCCGTGGGTCGACCACCCGTCGTTCGGGCTCGTGGATCGGCTCGGCGACGCGCTCGGCGAACCGCTGCGCCACCTGCTGCTCGACGCCGACGCCGAGGAGCTCGGGCGGACGCGCGCCGCGCAGCTCTCGGTGCTGGTGACGTCGCTGGTCGCGTGGGACGCGCTGCGCGGCGCGTTTCCTGAGATCGCGCCGGTGGCGTTCGCCGGTCACTCGCTCGGGCAGGTCACTGCGTTGATCGCGGCGGAGGTGCTCGACGCCGAGGCCGGCGCGCGGTTCGCGGCGCGGCGAGCCGAGCTCACGCAAGCCGCAGCCGACGCGCACCCGGGACGGATGGCGGCGCTCCTCGGCGCGTCGGTCGAGGAGGCCGAAGCCGCGTGCGCCGCGGCGCCGGACGCATGCTGGCTCGCCAACGACAACGCACCCGGACAGGTCGTGATCGCCGGCACTCCCGACGGCGTCGAAGCGGCGACCGCGCGCGCGAAGGAGCTCGGCGTGCGGCGGGTCATGGCGCTCGCGGTCGGCGGTGCGTTCCACACCCCGTTGATGGACGACGCGCGCGCCGGATTGCGCGACGCGCTGGCGGGGGTCGCGCTGCGCGACCCGACGGTGCCGGTCGTGTCGAACGCCGACGGGTCCGCGGTACGCGACGGCGACTCGTGGCGGACGCGGCTCGTCGACCACGTGACGACCCCGGTGCGGTGGCGCACGTCGATGGAGACGCTGCGCGATCTCGGCGCGGAGTGCTTCGTGGAGGTGGGGTACGGCTCGATGATCGCCGGGCTCGCCAAGCGCGCGGTGGCCGACGTGGTGGTGCACGGCCTCGCCACGCCCGACGACCTCGCGCCGGTCGCGGACCGGCTCCGGGCAGACTGATGACCGTGGACGACTCGGTCGCCTTCGTCACCGGCGGATCCCGCGGGATCGGGCGGGCCACCGTGCTCGCGCTCGCGGCCGCCGGCCACCCGGTCGCGTTCTGCTACGGAAGCGACGACGACGGGGCGCGCGCCACGACCGACGCGGTCGACGCGCTCGGGCGCTCCGCGTTCGCAGTGCAGGCCGACGTGACCGATCCCGACGCCGTCGATCGCGCGTTCCGTGCGGTCGAAGCCGAGCTCGGGCGGGTCACGGTGCTCGTGAACAACGCCGGTATCGCCCGCGACGGCCTCCTGGTGCGGATGCGCGACGAGCAGTGGCAGGCCGTGCTCGACACGAACCTGACGGGCGCCTTCCACACGATCCGGCGGGCGACGCCGCAGATGATGCGCGCCCGCTACGGCCGGATCGTCAACGTCTCGTCGGTGGCGGCGCAGATCGGCCAGGCCGGCCAGGCCAACTACGCCGCCGCCAAGGCCGGGCTGCTCGGGCTCACCCGCAGCGTGGCCCGCGAGCTCGCGAGCCGCAACGTCACCTGCAACGTCGTGGCACCCGGCCCTATCGTGACTGCGATGACCGCCGACATGCCGGCCGACTGGCGGGCCACCGCCGAGGCCGCGATCCCGATGGGGCGCTTCGGCTCCCCCGAGGAGTGCGCGGCCGTGATCGCGTTCTTGTGCTCCCCCGCCGCGAGCTACGTGACGGGCGCGCTCGTGCCCGTCGACGGCGGCGTCGGCATGGGCCACTGATCCACCCACTTCCAGCCACCCAGGAGGACCACCAGATGGAGCGAGACCAGGCGCTCGAGACGATTCGCGAGGTCGCGGTGGAGGTGCTCAGCGTCGAGCCCGCCACGGTGACCGAGCAGGCGCGCTTCAAGGAAGACCTCGACGCCGACAGCCTCGACCTCGTCGAGCTCGTGATGGGCCTCGAAGAGCGCTTCGACATCGAGGTCCCCGAAGAAGACCTCGAAGGGGTGACCACCGTCGGCCAAGCGGTCGACCTCGTGCTCGCCAAGGTGGGTTGAGCGCGTGACCGACGACCGCGACGCGCGCGGGCGACCGCGCGTCGCGATCACCGGACTCGGCGTGAAGACGCCGGCCGGCACCGACCTCGACTCGTTCTGGTCGACGCTGCTCGCCGGTCGCTCGACCGCCGCGCCGCTCACCACGATCGACGCCGCCGACCTGCCGGTGCGCTTCGGGTGCGAGGTCACCGACTTCGACCCGGTGCCGTACTTCGGCCCGAAGGAGTCCCGCCGCCTCGACCGCACTGCCCAGCTCGGCGTCGCCGCCGCGATCGACGCGCTGGAGCACGCCGGCGATCCCGGCGCCGACCCCGCGCGCTGCGGAGTCGTGATGGGCACCGGGGTCGGCGGGTTGCGCACACTCGAGGAGCAGGTCGGCACGTTCCTCGACCGGGGCGCGGGGCGCGTGAGCCCGTTCCTCGTGCCGATGATGATGGTCAACGCGACCGCGGGCTCGGTCGCGATGCGCTTCGGCTGGACCGGACCCAACCTGTGCGTCGCCACCGCGTGCGCGGCGAGCGCGCACGCACTCGGAGAAGCGGCGCGCTTCATCCGCGACGGCTCGGCCGACGTCGTGATCGCCGGTGGTTCGGAGTCGTCGCTCACACCCACGGCGATCTCCGCATTCGCGCGGATGACGGCGCTGAGCACCCGCAACGACGCGCCCGAGCTCGCGTCGCGTCCGTTCGACGCGGCGCGCGACGGGTTCGTGATGGGCGAAGGTGCCGCCGCGCTCGTGCTCGAGCGCTGGGACCACGCCGTCGCGCGCGGCGCCACGATCGTCGGTGAGATCCTCGGCTACGGCCGCAACGCCGACGCCTACCACATCACCGCGCCGTCGCCCGGCGGCGAAGGGGCTGCCGCGTGCATGCAGCTCGCGCTCGACGACGCGCAGCTCGCCGATGACGCGATCGGCCACGTCAACGCGCACGGCACGTCCACGCCGCTCAACGACGCGGCCGAGGCCGAGGCGCTCCGCAAGGTTTTCGGCGACACCCCACCCGTGACCTCCACGAAGGGCGTGACCGGCCACTTGATCGGCGCCGCGGGTGCGGTCGAAGCGGTGGCGGTGCTGCTCGCGCTGCGCGCCCAGACCGTGCCGCCGACCGCGAACCTCGAGCGGGTCGGCGACGACATCCACGTCGACGTCGTCGCCTCGCCCCGACCCAGCGCGGCGCGTGCGGCACTCTCGAACTCGTTCGGGTTCGGCGGGCACAACGCGTCGCTCGTGCTCGGCGCCGGCGCCTGACCGATGCTGCTCGCGGGCAAGCGGATCCTCGTCACCGGGGTGTTGAACGACGACTCGATCGCGTTCCACGTCGCGCGCGTCGCGCAGGAGCACGGCGCGGAGATCGTGCTCACCTCGTTCGGTCGGGTCATGCGGCTCACCGAGCGCGCGGCACGCCGGCTCCCGACCGAACCCCGCATCGTCGAGCTCGACGTCACCGACCCCGCGCACCTCGCCGCGCTCGCCGACACCGTCACCGGTCGCCTCGACGGGGTCCTGCACGCCATCGGCTTCGCGCCCGAGAGCTGTCTCGGCGGCGGGTTCCTCACCGCGCCGTGGGACGACGTCGCCACCGCGATGCACGTCTCCGCGTACTCCCTCGCCGCGCTCGCCACCGCGACGCGGCCGTTGATGCCGCCCGGCAGCGCGGTCGTCGGCCTCGACTTCGACGCGACCCAGGCGTGGCCGGTCTACGACTGGATGGGCGTCGCGAAGGCAGCGCTCGAATCGGCGGCGCGCTACCTCGCCCGCGACCTCGGCCCCGACGGCATCCGGGTGAACCTTGTGGCTGCCGGACCGCTGCGCACGGTCGCGGCGCGCAGCATCCCGGGCTTCGATCAGTTCGAAGCCGTGTGGGCGCAGCGCGCGCCGCTCGGCTGGGACATCCGCGACGCCGAACCGGTCGCGCGCGCGTGCGTCGCGCTGTTCAGCGACTTGTTCCCGGCGACCACCGGCGAGATCGTCCACGTCGACGGCGGCTTCCACGCCATCGGCGCCTGACCAGGGCTCAGCCGGCGCGGGAGCGCCGCCAGATCGTCCACCCGTCGACGGGTGACGCGTCGAGTGTGCGGTAGAAGCCCTGCGCAGACTCGTTCCAGTCGAGCACGGCCCATTCGACCCGACCGGTGGTGCGCGAGAACAGCTCGGTGAGCAGCGCGCGGCCGTGACCACTCCCCCGGTGCTCGGGGCGCACGAACAGGTCTTCGAGCCAGATCCCCGGGCGGCCGAGGAACGTCGAGAAGTTTCGGAACCACAGAGCGAACCCGGCGACCGTGCCGTCGGTGGTCTCGGCGAGCAACACGCGCGCGACGGGGTCGGGCCCGAAGAGGTGCTCGGCGAACTCGTCGTCGACGAACACGACCTGGTCGTCGAGCCGTTCGTACGCGGCGAGCTCGCGCACGAGCGCCAGGATCTCGGGCAGGTCGGCGGCGGTGGCGTCGCGGATCGGCACGGCTCCTCCGTTGCGGCGCGGTGTGCAGTCAGCTCGCGCGACGCGGGTGCACGAACGGGAGCTCGACGATCGTGCCGGCGAGGTGCTTGCCCCGCACGTCGATCACGACGTCGGTGCCGGGTCCGAGGTCGGGGCGCACGAACGCGAGGGCGATGCCGTGCCCGAGCGTCGGCGAGAAGTTGCCGCTCGTGACCTCGCCGACGGCCTCGTCGTCGACGAGCACCGCGGAGCCGGCGCGGGGCGGCTGACGTCCGGGCACGGCGATGCCGCGGAGGCGCCGGCCGATGCCCCGCGTCCGTTCCGCGTCGAGGGCGGCCCGCCCCCGGAAGTCGCCCTTGTCCCAACGGACGACCCAGCCGAGCCCGGCTTGGAGCGGCGTGATGCCCGGGCCGAGCTCGTGGCCGTGGAGCGGGAGCCCGGCTTCGAGGCGCAGTGTGTCGCGCGCGCCGAGGCCGGCGGGCGTGATCCCGGCGGCGACGATCGCGTCCCACAACGCGGGGGCGACACGTGCGGGCACGTCGATCTCGACGCCGTCCTCGCCGGTGTACCCGGTCCCCGCGACGGTGCAGAGGGTGTCGTGCCAGCGCACCTCGCGCACGTCGAAGCGACCGACGGCCGCGGCCTCCGCGCTCACGGTCGCGAGCCGCCGGCGCGCGTGCGGACCTTGGATCGCGAGCACCGCGCGCGACGCGGTGACGTCTTCCACCGTGCACCCGCCGGGCGCGTGGCCCCGCAGCGCGTCGGCGAGCGCGTCGATGATCGGCGTGGTGTTCGACGCGTTCGGCATCACGCGGAAGTCGTCGGGGGCGACCCACCAGATGATGATGTCGTCGACGACGTGCGCGTCGCGTTCGTCGAGGAGGTGGGTGTACTGCGCGCGCCCGGGCGCGATGCGCCCGAGGTCGTTCGTGAACACCCACTGCAGGAGCGGGTGGGCGCCCGCACCGGTGACGCGCAGCGTGCCGAGGTGCGAGACGTCGAACACGACCGCGCCGTCGCGACATTCGCGATGCTCGTCGAGCACGCCCGAGTACTGGATGGGCATGTCCCACCCGCCGAACTCGACCATGCGGGCGCCGAGCGCTCGGTGGCGCGCGTCGAGCGGGCTCGTGAGCAGCGTGTGCATCAGGCGGTCTCCGCGGTGGGCGAGTCGCGCCCCGCGGGGCGATCGAAGCGCAGCGGCGTCGGGACCGCCTCGGGCGGCGCCTCCGCCAGCTGCGACGGAGGCTCCAGCCCGTACTTCACGAGCAGGTGCAGGTAGTCGCGCTGGTAGAGGACCCGCACGCTCACCTCGGGGTGCAGCTCCTGGAGCCGGCGCGCCTTGCGGTTCTTCTTCGTGACGAGCTTCTGGTTCAGCGTCGTGATCTCGATGTAGGTGTCGTACGCGGGCAGGTAGAAGTCGGGCGTGAACGCCTGCTGCGGCCGACCGTCGCGATCCCATTCGAGGATGAACGTGCGCGGTTCGTACTCCCACGCGATGGCGTAGAAGTCGAGCAGCTTGGCGAACTGGCGCTCCGAGTTGTGCGCGAATCGGACCCGTTCGTGGGGCAGCTGCTGCTCGTCGTCGATGGGAGGCTCCCCCGTCGCTGCTACTGCGCCGCCGCGATCGCGGTCTTCGGTGCGCCGGGCTCGAGCGCGGCGAGGGAGACCTGCAGGTCGTCGACGACGGGACCGAGCGGCACGATGTTCAACACGCCCTGACCTTCGCGCAACAAGTCGATGACCTGGTCGCCCGACATCGCGAGGACGGTGCGGCTGCCGTCGAGCACGAGATGCGCGGCCGCGAGGTCTTCGCCGAGCTGCTCGCGCAGGTACTCGATCGCCTTGCGCGCGGCCTGCAACGAGATGCCGGCGTCGAGGAGGCGCTTCACGACCTTCAGCTCGACCAGGTCGGTGTACGAGTAGAGGCGCTGCGTGCCGCTGCCGGCCGCCTCGCAGACCGAGGGCCGCACCAGGTCGGTGCGGGCCCAGTAGTCGAGCTGGCGGTAGGTGATGCCGACGATCGAGCAGACCTGCGGTCCGCGGAACCCTGCCTGCGACATGTGGTGCCCCTGGGGAAGTGGTGGCACAGCGTTACAGCCGTGTAGTTACGGGAGTGTGAGGGTAACGGTCGGACCCCCTCCCGTCAACGGGCCGATGGGCCAAGGGGGTCCCTCAGTCGCCGATGTGCTCCCCCAGGGCCTGCAGCTGCTGCTCGGTGCCGATCGCGATGAGGACCACTCCGCTCGTGATGACGGTCTCCGGCGGCGGGTTCGACACGAAGCTGCCGTCGGGCTGGCGCACCGCGAGCACCAGGGCGCCCGTGCGGGTGCGCAGGTACGTGTCGCCAAGGCTCGTCCCGACGACGCCCGAGCTCGCCGGGACCCTCACCTCTTCGAGGCGGTACTCGAGGGAGCCGTCGTGGACGACGACGTCGAGGAAGTCGGCGACCGCGGGTTGCTGCGCGAACGCGGCGAGCCGCTGGGCGCCCTGGCTGAGCGGGTTCACGACCCGATCGCAGCCGGCGCGCAGGAGCTTCGCTTCGTTCGACTCGTTGTTCGCGCGGGCGACGATGCGCGCGTCCGGGTTGAGCACGCGGGCCGAGAGGACGGTGGACACGGCGTCCGCGTCGGACGCCAGGCTCACCACGATCGTCGCGGCGCGATCCGCGCCCGCGAGGAGCAAGATGTCGTCGTCGGTGCTGTCGCCGACCACCGCGAGGTACCCCGAGTCGGACGCGCGCTCGCACCGCTCCTCGCTGAGGTCGACGATCACGACGTCGCCGTCTCGGGCGCGCAGGAGCGACGCGATGCGCGCGCCCACCCGTCCGTACCCGCACACGATGACGTGCGCGCGCAACGCGCCGATGCGCCGGTCCATGCGTCTCCTCCCGTAGCGCACGAGCTGCGACTCGAACAGCTCCTGGAACACACCGCCGAGCGTGAACAGCGCGGCCGAGACACCGAAGATCTGCAACCCGATCGCGAACAGCTGCGCGCTCGTGTCGAACGGTCGGACCTCACCGAAGCCGACGGTCGTGATCGTGGTGCTCGTCTGGTACGCGGCCTCGACGAAGGTGAAGTCTTCGACGAGCCAGAACCACAACGTGCCGACGACGCCGATGACGCTGAGCAGCGTCAGCCCGAGTCGGACCCGGCGCCGCCCCACTACTGCGCGAAGTCTTCCGGCGTGATCTTGTCGAGGAACTCGCGGAACTGCTCCACCTGCTCCTCTTCCTCGTCGGCTTCGAAGAGCACTCCGGCTTCCTCGAGCACCGATTCGGCGACGAAGATCGGGACGCCACCGCCGTAGCGCACGGCGAGGGCGATGGCGTCGGAGGGACGCGACGAGATGCGGGACCGTTCACCGTTGTGCACGATCTCGATCTCGGCGTAGAAGGTGCCGTCGTGCAGCTCGGTGATCTCGACCTTGTCGAGGCTCGCCGAGAGGTCGTCGAGCACGGTCTTGAACAGGTCGTGGGTCATGGGCCGCGGCGTCTCGAGACCCTGCAGCGCGTAGACGATCGCGGTCGCCTCCGGGGAGCCGATGAAGATCGGCAGGAAGCGGGCGCCCTCTTCCTCGCGCAGCAGCACGATGGGTTGGTTCGTGGGGACTTCGACCCGCACCCCGATCAGCGACACACGGATCACGGCGTCCTCCGCTCGGTCGAGGCGACCTTACCACCGGGGTCCCCCGTTCCGACCGGCGCGAACGCGCCGTACGCGCCGGCCACATAGGCGTCGGGCCGCTCGCGCAGCACGTCGCGCTCGGCCCGGATGACGTACGGCAGGTTGCGGTAGAGGTCGCGGAAGTGCAGGCCGTATCCGAGCACGTACTCGTCGTCGAGCACGATGCCCCGGTACCGGACGTCGAGCGGGACGATGCGCCGTCGCGGCCGGTCGAGGAACGTGCACGCGTGCAGCGAGCGCGGGTTGCGCAGCGCGAGCTGCCCCAGCAGGTACGTGAGCGTGAGTCCGGTGTCGACGATGTCTTCGACGACCACGATGTCGCGTCCGGCGATGTCGACGGTGATGTCGTGGAGGATCCGCACCCGGCCGCTGTCGGGCGCGAACCGCGAGATCTCCATGAACTCGACTTCGAGGCGCGGGTCGTCGATCGCCCGGGCGAGGTCGGCGGTGAAGAGCAACGCTCCCTTCAGCACCCCGACGAGCACGACGCCGTCGGGATGGTCGGCCGCGACCTCGGCGCCGAGGCGGCGCACGGTGGCGCGGATCTCGTCCGGCCCGACGAGGACCTCGGGCGCCGTCAACCCGGCGCCCGGTGCACGGCCTGGCGCAACAGCGCGGTGCGCAGCTGGCGCCCCAGCGTCGCGAGCTCGCCGAGGACCTCCTCGGCGCGCGCCCGCGACTCGGGGTTGCGCTGCCGGCGGTACGGGAGGAGCACCTGATCGAACAAGGTGGCCTCGCGCTCGGCGAACGCGAGGTACATCCGCAGGTGGCGGGGCTCGATCCCGTGGCGCATGAAGCCGCCGGCGTAGCGAGCCACGGCGAGCGCGTCCTCGTCGAAGAGCGGGCGGTTGCGGACCGTCGAGACCGGGCTGACGAGCCCGTACTCCTCGAGATGTGCGATGTCCTCCTCCGACAGGCCGGCCGCCGCGGCGAGCTCCGGTCGCGTGAGGCTCGCGCCGCTCGTCGAGACCGCGAGGTCGTCGGGCGCGTCGTCGTCGACGATCGCGGCCGTGTCGACGTCGTCGACCGGTCGGGCGCGACGGGGACGACGCGTGGGGGTCGCGGACGCGGCCGAGGCGGCGGGCGTCGCGTCGTCGGTCGGGATCGCGCCCGGACCGACCTCGTCGAGGCGGTCCTTGATCACCTTCAGTGGCAGGAAATGCTCCTTTTGCTGCTGGAGGATCCACTGCAGCCGCGCGACGTCGGTCGGCGCGAACTTGCGGTACCCCGACGGGGTGCGTTCCGGCTCGATGAGCCCTTGGCTCTCGAGGAAGCGGATCTTCGAGATCGTGATGTCGGGGAACTCGTCGCGCAGCTCGGACAGCACGTCGCCGATCGACAGGTGCGAGGTCATGCGCCGCGGTCGCTCCCGCCGAGGACGAAGCTCAACCGGTACCGCCCGACTTGCAGCTCGTCGCCGTGTTGCAAACGCCCTTCGTCGACGCGCTCACGGTTGAGGTACGTGCCGTTGAGGGAGCCGGCGTCGAGGACGCGATAGCCCTGCGCGTCGCGCTCGATGCGCACGTGCCGGCGCGACACGGTGATGTCGTCGAGGAAGATGTCGCAGCTGGGATGGCGGCCGATCGACACCGCCGCCTGGTCGACCCGGAACGACGACCCGGAGGTGGGTCCGCTGCGCACCACGAGCAGCCCGACGCCGGCGGGGAGCCCGTCGAGGTAGTGGGCGAGCTCGTCCTCGTGCTCGGTGGCCTCCACCGCGCTGAGCGTGAGCGTCGTCTCCTCGTCGGCGACGAGGGCGCTCCCGCACGCCGAGCAGAACTTCGCGTCGCGGGGGTTCTCGTGGCCACACCGCACGCAGATCACGGGTGCAGGGTACCGACGGCCGGTCACCGCGGCAACGAGCCCTCGACCGGTAGTGGAGGTCGAGGGTTGCGGGCCTATCCCTCGGTGAGGGCGCGGTACGCCGCTCCGTCGAGGAGCCGGTCCAGCTCGCCGGGGTCGTTCATCCGGAGCCGGAACATCCATCCGTCGCCGTAGGGCTGCTGGTTCACGAGCTCGGGTCGCTCGGCGAGCGCGTCGTTCACCGCGGTGACCGTGCCCGACACCGGCGCGTAGATGTCGGAGACCGACTTCGTCGACTCGATCTCGCACACACTGGCATCCGCCGCGAGCTGCGCCCCGACGTCGGGGAGCGACACGAACACGACGTCACCCATGCTGTCCTGCGCGAAGTCGGTGATCCCCACGACGGCGTCGTCGCCCTCGACGCGCACCCACTCGTGCTCCCGGCTGTACCGCAGGTCGTCGGGGAATTCCATGTCGCTCCTTTGGACGTTCGGAGCGCGGATCGTACGCGCCTAGCGCACGAGCTCGGCGATCCAGCCCGCGTGCATCGCGACGAGCCGGCGCGCGTCGGCGTCGGTGTCGCCCTCGGCCCAGACGTGGGTGAACGGCTGCTCCGGATCGGGCAGCACCAACGCCCACCCTTCCGGGTACTGGATCTTCACGCCGTCGACCAGCACCGTGCGTTCGTCCGGGACGCGCTCGACGATCCCCCGCATCACGGTTCCCTTGCGCTCCCACGGCGTGGGCACCAGCTCGTGCGCCACGTGCACGTCGGGGACCTGTTCGCGCAACCCCGACAGCGAGTGACCCGTGCGGGCGAGCAGGTCGAGGAGCTTCAGCAACGTGGCCGCGGCGTCGTACGCGGGGAGGAAGTCGGGCCAGATGAACCCGCCTTCCTGCGAGGCGGCGAAGTCGACCGCACCGCTGTCGGCGACCTCCATCAGGTGCGCGGCCGACAGCTTCGTCCAGGTGATCGTCGCACCGTGGTCGGCGGCGATGCGCTCGGCCGATCGGCTCACCGACACGGGGAGTCCGAGGCGGGCCGACGGGTGCGTCTCGCACACGAGGGTCACGAGTACGAGCAGCGCCTGTTCGGTCGTGAGCGCGACGCCGCGGTCATCGATGATCGTCGCGGTCTCGCCGTCGGGGTCGAAGACGAAGCCGAGGTCGCTGCCGGAGGTGCGGACGAGGTCGCCGACCCGTTCCAGGTACTCCGAGGGGTCGTCGCCCACCGACGTGGCGCTCGCGGTCGACGCGAACGGGTTGATGCCGAGCACCGATGCGCCGATCTTCGGCAGCACGCTCGGCATCAGCAGCGACGCGGCGCCGAACGAGTAGTCGATCACGACCTTGAAGTCGCGCGCCCGCAGCGCGGCGGCGTCGACGCTCGCTTCGAGCGCGGCCGTGTAGTACTCGACGGCACGCGGCGGGAACACGATGTCGCCGATGTCGCCCGCGAACGCGCGTCGGAAGTCTTCGCGGTAGAGGAGACGCTCGATCTTGCGCTGCGTGCCCTCGTCGATGTCGGCCCCACCGTTGTCGAAGATCCGGATCTCGACCGCGTCGGGCGCGCCCGGCGCGAGGCGAACGGTGATGCCGCCCTGGGCGCGCTCGCTGCGCACCTGGAACCGCGTGAACGGCACGGTCGCGAGCTCGAGGTCCATGACGTCGATGCCGGTGAGGTTCAGCGCGCCGATGATCGTGCGCTTGAGGGCGCGCGCACTGCGGCTCGTGTCGCGACTGATCGCGACGACGGAGTCCTTCTTGAGCGCGGTGCCGTAGGCCATCGCGAGCCGGCTCGCGACCTCGCTCGTGATGTCGACGTTGGCCAAGCCCCGCACGCCGCGACGGCCGAACAACGTGCGTGCGCCGCGGCTCTCCCACACGATCGACGACGTGACGTGGGCGCCCGCTTCGACGGTCTTGAACGGGTAGATCTTGATGTTCGGGTTGATCACCGCGTGCTCGCCGACGAAGCACTCGTCGCCGATCACGACGCCTTCGAGCACGCGGGCGCCGTCGCGCAGGTCGCTGTCGCGACCGATGGTGGCGCCGTAGAGCACGACCGACGGTCCGACGTACACGTGGTCCTGCACAACCGTGCGCTCGAGGCTCGCGTCGGCCTTCACGACGACGTCGGTGCCGAGCACCGTGTACGGGCCGAGCTCGGCGCCGGCTTCGATCCGGCAGTTGTCGCCGACCAGCACCGGGCCGCGGATGATCGCGTCAGGTGACACGTCGGCGCCCTCGCCGAACCACACGCCGTCTTGGACCTGGAACCCGCCGATCTCGACGGCGACCCGACCGTCGAGGATGTCCTCGTGGGCGCGCCGGTAGGCCTCCAGTGTGCCGATGTCCTCCCAGTAGCCCTCGACCACGGGACCCAGCAGGACTTCGCCCCGTTCGAGCGCGGCGGGGAACACGTCGCCGGAGAAGTCGACGACCTCGCCTTCGGGGATCAGCTCGAAGATCTTCGGATCGAGGACGTAGATCCCCGTGTTGATCGTGTCGGAGAAGACCTGCCCCCACGTCGGCTTCTCGAGGAAGCGTTCGATCGTGCCGTCGGCGTGCGTGATGACGATCCCGAACTCGACCGGGTTGTCGACGCGCTTCAGACCGATCGTGCCGTACGCGCCCGACTCGTGGTGCGCCTTCCAGATCGCGCCGAGGTCGACGTCGGTGAGCACGTCGCCGGCGATCACGAGGAACGGCTCGTCGAGCTCGTCCTTCGCGTTGCGGACCGAGCCCGCGGTGCCGAGCGGCGTCTCCTCGGTCGCGTAGCGCATGCGCACCCCGAAGTCGGAGCCGTCGCCGAAGTAGGTGCGGATGTGGTTCGCGAGGAACGCGACCGTCACGACGATGTCGTCGAACCCGTGCCGCACGAGCAACCGCACGATGTGCTCCATCATCGGCTGGTTGACGATGGGCATCATCGGCTTCGGCGCGTTGCTGGTGAGCGGGCGGAGCCGGGTGCCTTCTCCTCCGGCGAGGATCACGGCCTTCATGTGTCGACCTCGGCGAGCCGGGCGGCCCGGCCGTCGCGGAGCGCGACACGGGCCGCAGGGACGTACTTGACGGCCGCGTAGTACCCCAGCGCGATGCCGCCGATCGCGAACCCCCATCCGCCGACGGCCGCGAGGGCCGCGATCGTGTCGTCGCCGGCGCGGTCGGCGACGAGCAGCAACGGGAGCGCGAACATCAGCGCGAGCGTGCCCGCCTTCCCCGCCCACACCACATCGATCCGGCGCGCGCCGGCGAGCGCGAGGCCGACGGTGACGAGCGCGATCGCGACCTCGCGCACGAGCACGACCACCAGGAGCACGTCGACCGCCACGGGCATGCGCTCCACGAGCAGCGCGAGGGCGCCGGCGACGAGCAGGACGCGATCCGCCGTCGGGTCGAGGATCTTGCCCAGCTCGCTGCCCTGGTCGAAGTGACGCGCGATGTAGCCGTCGATCCAGTCGGTGGCGCCGAGCACCGCGAAGAGCGCGGCGGCGGCGATCGGTCGGTCGCGCGCCCAGAGCAACCACAAGAACACGGGCACGAGAGCGAGGCGGCCGAGGGAGATCACGTTCGGCACGGTGAGCACGCGTGCGTCCGGGCCGGGCATGTCCGCAGCGTACGTGCCGCGCTCAGTGTCCGAGGGCCGCGCCTTCGGCCCTGGGATCGGTTCCCGCCCGGTACCCGGCGGCGAGACGCTCGATCGCGTGCGCGTGGCCCATCGCGTCGTCGTACGCCCACCCCGTGCGCAGCACGTGGCCGCGATCGACGAGGCGCCGCAGCATCTCCTGGTCGAAGCGGGACTCGGCCGTGATCCACCACGTTCCGGGATCGACCGCCCAGCGGGGGGCGTCGATCGCTCGTTGCGGGTCGTCGCCGTCGACGAGCATCCGCACGAGCAGCTGGAGGTGCGTCTGGGCCTGGCCGTGACCACCCATCGCCCCGAAGACGAGCCACGGCGCGCCGCCGCGCGTCGCCATCGCAGGGATCAGCGTGTGCATCGGCAGCTTCGCCGGGCCGATCGCGTTCACGTGCTGCGGATCGAGACGGAACGACGAGCCGCGGTTGTGCAGGTTGATCCCCCACCGCGGCACGTGCACGCCCGACCCCGCGGCCGTGAAGTTCGACTGGATCAGGCTCACGAGCAGCCCGTCGGCATCCGCGGCGCACAGGTACGCGGTGCCGCCGTCGGGTGACGGGCGCGGCGTCGGCCGGCGCGCGCGTGTCGGGTCGATGTCGGCGCGCCGCGCCGCGACCCACTCGTCCGAGCAGAGGACCTCGGGGTCGATGCGCATGGTGTCGGGGTCGCCGACGTGGTCGTCGCGATCGACGAGCGCGAGCTTCATGGCCTCGATCATCAGGTGGTGGCGGTCGACGTCGTCGCGCTCGAGGTCGAGGGCGTCGACGATCCGAAGCGCTTCGAGCGCGGTGACGCCTTGCGTCGGCGGCGGGAGCTCGAGGATCTCGTGGCCGCGGAACTCCGCGCGCAACGGGTCGACCCACTCGCCGCGATGGAGCGCGAGGTCGTCGGCGGTCATCACGCCACCACCGGCCGCGATCGCGTCGACGATCGCGTCGGCCACCGGGCCGCGGTAGTAGCCGTCGGGTCCGTCGGCGGCCAGGCGATCGAGCAGCTCCGCGAGCGCCGGCTGGCGCAGGTGCGCTCCCGCGGCGACGTCGGCGTAGGCGGCGAGCCAGTCGGGGAAGCTGCGGTAGAGGCGCCGGCAGCCGAGCCAGCGGTGCGCGGCGGCCTCGGTGATCGTGAAGCCGTCGGCGGCGTGGCGACGCGCGGTGCGGGCCAGGTCGCCGAACGATCGGGTCCCCCACCGTTCGAGCAGCGTGAACCACCCGTCGATGGCGCCGGGCACGGTGACCGAGTGCGCGCCGAGCACGGGCATCTGGTCGGATCCCGACCGGTCGCGCACGACGTCGACCGTCGCGGCGTGCGGCGCGCGCCCGACGCCCCGGTACGCGTGGAACCCGCCGTCGTGGACGAGGGCGAGCAGATCGCCGCCGAACCCGCAGTAGTAGGGCGTGACGACGCCGAGCACGAGGTTCGCGGCCACGATCGCGTCGACGGCGTTGCCGCCGTCGGCGAGCACCGCGAGGCCGGCGCTCGACGCGAGGTAGTGCGGCGTCGCGACGACGCCAGCTGGGAACGCGGGGGAACCGGGCATCGGCCAACCCTACGCACCGGACGACGGGTGCCGCCCGGTGCGTAGCCTGCGCGGTCATGGACTTCAACCTCGCCGACCTGTTCGAGCGCGTCGCCGACCGGGTTCCCGAACGGATCGCGCTCGTGGCGGGCGACCGCCGACTCACCTACGCCGAACTCGACGAGCGCGCGACCCGCGTCGCGCAGCACCTACGCGCTCGCGGCGTCGATGCCGGCGCGCACGTCGGCGTGTACGCGCACAACCGTGCCGAATGGGTCGAAGTGATGCTCGGCTGCTTCAAGGCCCGGGTCGTGCCGATCAACGTCAACTACCGCTACGTCGCCGACGAGCTGCGCTATCTGTTCGACAACGCCGACCTCGTCGCCCTCGTCTACGAAGCGACGTTCTCCGCCACCGTCGCGTCCGTGCGCGACGCCGCCGCCACGCTCCGGCACTTCGTGGTGATCGCCGACGGCGCCGACGCCGGTGCCGGCCCCGACGGCGCGGTCGAGTACGAGTCGGCCCTCGCCGCGGCCACGAACGATCGCGACGGTCTCCTCCCCCGCGCCCCCGACGACTTGTACGTCCTCTACACGGGCGGCACCACCGGGATGCCCAAGGGCGTGATGTGGCGGCAGGAAGACATCTTCTTCGCCGCGCTCGGCGGAGGGAACTACGGCGGCCCGCCGATCACCCGCCCGGAGGCGATCACCGACGCGCTCGGCGAGCACCAGATGACGACGCTCGCGCTCGCCCCGTTGATGCACGGCAACGCGCAGTGGACGGGCCTGGTCACGTTGTTCGGCGGCAACAAGCTCGTGCTGTTCACGGATCGTCGCTACGACGCCGACGCGATCTGGGATCTCGCGGAGCGCGAAGGGGTGAACACGATCAGCCTCGTGGGCGACGCGATGGCCCGCCCGCTCGTCGACGCGCTGGCGCACCGCGTCGCGCCACCGTCGTTGGTCGCGATCGTGTCGGGCGGCGCGATCCTCTCGCCGAGCATCAAGGCCGAGATCCAGGAGCGGATCCCGAGCGTGATGGTGCTCGACTCGTTCGGGGCGTCCGAGACGGGCGCCAACGGCGCGGTCGACGTCACCGCGAGCGGTCCCCGCTTCCGCATGAACGAGTGGACGACGGTGATCGACGACGACTTCGGGCCGATCGCCCCCGGTGAGATCGGGCTGCTCGCGCGTCGCGGCCACGTGCCGCTCGGGTACTACAAGGACGCCGAGAAGACCGCGGCCACCTTCGTCGAGGTCGACGGGATCCGCTGGGCGGTCCCGGGTGATCGGGCGGTGATCGAAGACGACGGCACGATCACCGTGCTCGGGCGGGGCAGCCAGAGCATCAACACCGGCGGCGAGAAGGTGTTCCCCGAAGAGGTCGAGGCGGTCCTGAAGGCGCATCCCGCGGTGTTCGACGCGCTCGTCGTCGGCGTCAGCGATCCGCGATGGGGCGAGCACGTCTCCGCGCTCGTGCAACCGCGGGCGGGCACGACCGTGACGCTCGACGACGTGCAGGCGCACTGCCGCGCGCACCTCGCCGGCTACAAGGTCCCCCGCACATTGACCGTCGTCGAGCACATCGAACGCACCCCGGCGGGAAAGCCGAACTACCGCTGGGCGCGCGACCTCGCCGGGCGCGAGCACGCGACCTGAGCGCGCCGCGACGCGGGGAGACGCTTCGACTCACATCAGGCCGGGGTACGCACCGCCGTCGACCAGCAGCCCGACACCGGTCACGAAGCGGGCCTGCTGCGAGCACAGGAACGCGGCCGCGGCACCGAAGTCGTCGGCGTCGCCCAGCGTCTTCGTGGGCACGGTCGCCGCGAGCGCGTCGAGTCCCTCGTCGTCGTGCAGGCTCGTGAGCCGGGCGGTGGTGTGGAACCCGGGCTGGAGCGAGTTCACCGTCACGCCGTCGGCCGCGACTTCGCGGGCGGTGACCTTCAGGAACGCGGTGACCGCAGCGCGCGCCGTGCTCGATGCCACCAAGTTGCCAATCGGTGCGCGCGCACCGATCGACGTGATCGCGACGACGCGACCCCACCGTCGCTCCCGCATCGGCGGGATCGCGCGCTGACACATCGCGATGATCGATCGGCAGTTGAGGTCGAACGCCTCGGCGTACGCATCGAGCGACGTGCTCGCGAACGTGCCCGCGGGCGGCCCGCCGGCGTTGGCGACGAGGATGTCGACGGTGCCGAGCGCGTCGATCGCCGCGTCGACGAACGCACCCGCGCCGTCGGGATGGCCGAGGTCGGCTACGAGCGGGACGCACCCGTCGCCGATCGACGCCGCGGCGGCTTCGATCGCGTCGCGCCGCCGACCGCAGATCGCGACCCGCACGCCTTCGGCTGCGAGCGCCCGCGCGCACCCGAGCCCCAACCCCTCCGATGCGGCCGCGACCGCCGCCGTCTTCCCGCTGATCCCCAGATCCACCGTGCCCCCTCGAGATCGATGTGCGTGGTCGTGGCGGTCAGTGGATGGCGCCGTGGCCGTCGCGCAACGAGGCGGCGTGGTGGCCGGTGCGTGTGGCGATGATCTCGGCGCAGATGCTCACGGCGGTCTCTTCGGGCGTGCGACCGCCGAGGTCGAGGCCGATCGGCGACATGACGCGCGCGAGCTGCTCGTCGGTCATGCCGGCCTCGCGCAGGCGCACGAGACGCGCCTCGTGGGTGCGCCGCGAGCCCATCGCGCCGAGGTAGCCGACTGCGGTCGCGCTCGCGGCCGTGATCGCCGGGACGTCGAACTTGTGGTCGTGGGTGAGCACGCACACGGCGTCACGGGGGCCGAGCCGGTCGCCGACCTTCGCGAGGTGCCGGTCGGGCCAGTCGTTGACGACGTCGTCGGCCATCGGGAACCGCGCCTTGGTCGCGAACACGGCGCGCGCGTCGCAGACGGTCACGTGGTAGCCGAGCAGCTTCGCGAGCTTCGCGAGGGCGGCGGTGAAGTCGACCGCGCCGAAGATGATCATGCGCGGCGGCGGAGCGAACGACTCGATGAACACCGAGACGTCGTGCTCGCGCGCCTCGCCGTGCGGTCCGTAGTGGCGAGTCGACGTGAGCCCGGCCTCGAGCTCGCCGAGCGCGTCGCGAGCGACGACGCGATCGAGGTCGGCGTCGCCGAGCGTGCCGAGTGCCGCGACGCCGGGCCGGACGAGCAGCTTGGCGCCCACGCCGAGACCATCGATCACGGTGGCGAGCGCGACCGGCTCGTCGGCGCGCAACGCGGCGCGCAACGTGTCGTAGATCGGCGTGTCGGCGGACTCGGTCACCGGCCGCCTACCAATCGAGCGGTTCGACGAAGAGGTGGATCGTGCCCCCGCACGTGAGCCCCACCGCGAAAGCTTCGTCGTCGGAGTACCCGAACGTGACGACGCCAGGGGCCCGCTCGCCGCGCAGCACTTCGAGGGCGGCTTCGAGCACCGCGCCTTCCACGCACCCGCCCGAGACCGAGCCCGCGACCTCGCCGGCATCGTTCACCGCCATCGCCGCGCCCGGGTCGCGGGGGCTCGAGCCGTCGGTGCCCACGACCCGCGCGAGCGCGACGCGGTGGCCGGCGTCGCGCCACCGATCGATGTCGTCGAGCACTTCGCGCACGGTTGCTCCGTTCTCAGCGGCTGATGACCGCGGTCAGCTCTTCGAGTGCGGCCAGGGAATGGCCTTCGACGAACTCGTCAACGTACGGGAGGGCCGCCGCCATCCCGCGGGCGAGCGGCGCGTAGCCCGGGCTCGCCTTCAGCGGGTTCACCCACACGATGCGGTGCGCGACCCGCGCGAGTCGCGCCATCTGCTCGGCGAGCGCGTCGGCGTCGCCACGGTCCCAGCCGTCGGAGAGGATCACGACCACGGCGCCGCGGGCCGCGCCGCGGATCCCCCACGTGTCGTTGAACTCACGCAGGCACTCGCCGAGACGGGTGCCGCCCGACCAGTCGACCACCCGGCGGGCCGCGGCCGCGATCGCAGCGTCGGGATCGCGCGAGCCGAGCTCGCGGGTGATCCGGGTGACCCGCGTGCCGAGCGCGAACGCGTCGACCCGCCGGCGCGACACGACTGCGGCGTGCAGGAACCGAACGAACGCCCGTGCGTACGGCTCCATCGACCCGCTCACGTCGAGGAGCAGCACGAGGCGCCGCTGCTGCTCGCCCGCAGCACGGTGCGCGCGATCGATCGGTTCGCCGCCCGCGCGCAGCGACCGGCGCACGGTGCGGCGCAAGTCGGGGCGACCGCGCGCGCGTGCGGTGGGTTGCAGCCGGCGCGATCGACGCGTCGCGCTCGTGAGCCGGAGGTCGGCCATCAGCCGCCGGGCCTCGTGGTACTCGGCGGTCGTGTAGGTGGCGAAGTCGCGCTGACGCAGCACCTCCGCCGGACTCCACCGCACGCTGATCACCGGCCCGTCGTCGGACTCGGCCGCCGCAGGGACGTCGGGCTCGTCGGGTCGCGCCGCGTCGAGGGCCAGCACCGCCGCGAGTTCGGGGACGGCGACCTCGGCGCCACCCGCGGCGTCGTCGCGCCAGAACGCAGCGAACGCGCGGTCGTAGGTGGGCACGTCTTCGGGTCGGCGCACCAGGGTCGCCCGCCCGGCCCAGTACGGCGCGGCCGGGCGTTCGACGCCGACCGCCGCCAGCGCCCGGGCGAACGTGACGGTGGCGCCGACGGGGACGTCGAGTCCGGCGCCGCGCAGGACGCGTGCGAACGCCACCGCGAGCCGATCGGGCGCGCGCAGGTCAGGCACTGCGAGCGACCGCGGTCGCGACCAGCGCTTCGATGCCGTGGGCGCGCACCCGCTCCTGGTCTTCGCGGTACTTGAGGATCGTGCCGAGCGTGACGTCGACGAGCCGTTCGTCGAGGTCACGCGCGCCGAGCCGGGTGAGGGCTTGCGCCCAGTCGATCGTCTCGGCGACTCCCGGCGGCTTGTAGAGCTCCATCGCGCGCAACGTCTCCACCGCCGCGGCGACGTGGCGCGCGAGCACGTCGTGCACCTCGGGGGCGCGCACCCGCACGATCGCGAGCTCGCGCTCGAAGTCGGGGTGCGGGATCCAGTGGTACAAGCAGCGGCGCTTCAACGCGTCGTGCACGTCGCGCGTGCGGTTCGACGTCAGCACCGCGATCGGAGGGACCTCGGCGCGCACCACGCCGAGCTCCGGCACCGAGATCGCCCAGTCGGAGAGGATCTCGAGCAGGAACGCTTCGAACTCGTCGTCGGCCCGGTCGACCTCGTCGACGAGGAGCACGGGCGGCACGTCGGCGTGCGCGGCGAGCGCGCGGAGCAGCGGGCGTTGCACGAGGAACCGCTCCGAGTACAGCTCGTCTTCGCGCACCTCGGCGCCGCTCGCCTCGACCGCCCGCAGGTGGAGCAGCTGGCGCGAGTAGTCCCACTCGTAGACCGCCTGCGACGCGTCGATCCCCTCGTAGCACTGGAGCCGCACGAGCTCGCCGCCGGTCCAGCGGGCCAAGACCTTGGCGACCTCGGTCTTGCCGACGCCGGCTTCGCCTTCGAGCAACAGCGGACGCTGGAGCGTCATCGCGAGGAAGATCGACGTCGCGAGGCCCTCGTCGGCGAGGTAGTCGTGGCGCGCGAGACCCGCGCTCACCGCGTCGACGGACTCGGGCACGAACGGCCGCGTCACGCCGAGCAGGGTACTGCCGGCCCGATCAGGCCCCGCGCAGCACGGTTCCGGCCCGCTCGCCGGTATCGACCCCGGCGGCGAACAGCTCGCGACCGTTCACGATCGTGTGGTCGTAGCCGCGGGCCCGCTGCACGAATCGTCCGGCCCCGCCCGGGAAGTCGCGCACGTACTCGGGGAGCTCGAGCGCGAGCGCGTCCCAGTCGATGACGTTGAGGTCGGCGAACGCACCCGGTCGCACCACGCCGCGATCGGGGATCCCGACGAACTGCGCGGTGTCCGACGTCATGCGGCGCACCGCCTCTTCGATCGACACCAACCCGCGCTCGCGCGTCCAGTACGTGAGCCAGTAGGTCGGCTGGCTCGCATCGAGGATCTGCCCCACGTGCGCGCCCGAGTCGGCGAGACCCATGATCACGGTCGGGTTCGTGATCATTGCGGCGATGGCGTCGAAGTCGTGGTTGAGGATGGGCCAGTTCACGATGACCCGGCCGTCGGTCTCGAGGCAGAGATCGACGAACGTCTGCGCGATCGACGTGCCCCGGCGACGCGCCACGGCGGTGAGGCTCCACTCCGGGTCGGGTTCGTAGCGCACGCCCCGCTCCGGCGTGATCACGAAGAAGCGCTCGCACGCCTCCGGTCCCGGCGAGCGCTCCGCCTCTTCGAGCAGCTCGGCGCGCGACACCGGGTCGCGCAGGCGCGCCAGCTTCTCGTCGAGCGACAACCCCTTCAGCGCCCGCCACGCCGGGTGGGCGTCGAACGGGGTGAGGTTCCAGAGGCCGAGCAGCACGCCGATGCCGCGCGTCGTGCTCTGCGGTCGGATCTGCGCGCCGCGCGCGTTTGCTTCGTCGGCGAGTGCGATGGCGTGACGCCAGTGATCGCCCTGCTCGGTCGTCTGCGACAGGTTGAACGTGAGCGGGCGACCCGAGCGCGTGCTCGCCTCCGCCATCCATGCGAGCTCGGCGTCGACCTTCGCCATCACGTCGCCGTCGCCGTCGAAGCGGGGCGCGCACTCGACGATGCCGCGGCCGTGGCGTCCGAGCACCTCGGCGAGCGCGACGAGCTCGGGACCGCGAGCGAACGTGCCCGGCACGTAGCGGCCGTCGGGGACGCGGTGGCGCAGCGTTCGCGACGTCGAGAACCCGAGCGCGCCCGCGCCCATCGCGTCGTCGGTGAGCCGGCACATCTCCGCGAGCTCGTCGTCGGTGGGGATCTCGTCCTCGCCGAGGCTGCGCTCCCCCATCGCCCACCACCGCAGCGCGCAGTGCCCGACCATGCCGCCCACGTTCACGCCGAGCGGCCGCGACGCGAGCGAGTCGAGGTACTCGCCGTAGGTCTCCCAGTCCCACGGCAACCCGGCCTGGATGCTCGCGGCGGGGATGTCCTCGACCGACTCCATCACCTCGGCGAGCCATTCCCGGTCGCGGGCCCGCACCGGCGCGAACGTCACGCCGCAATTGCCGAGCACGAGCGAGGTGACGCCGTGCCAGCTCGACGAGGTGCCGAGCGGATCCCAGTGGATCTGGGCGTCGAGGTGCGTGTGGAGGTCGACGAACCCGGGCGTGACCAGCTTGCCGTCGGCGTCGATCTCCCGGGTGGCCGACCCGTCGAGCTCGCCGACCGCCACCACCCGGTCGCCGACGATGCCGATGTCGGCGCGACGCGACGGTGCGCCGGTGCCATCGACGAGGGTGCCGTTGCGGATCGCGAGATCGAACGTCATGGGTGAACGCTCCTGCACGCGCGCGTCAGTACGCGCGCACGTCGTGCGGTTGGGTGGCGATGAACTGCACGATCGCGGCCATCCGGTACGCGACGGCCATGTCGTGGTGGGCGAACGCGACGGTGCGATCGCCCTGCACCGCGAACTCGGGGAACCGTTCCGCGAACGCGGCGTGCGCCTCGTCGGAGAGCGCGTCGCGCAGGTCGATCTCGAACTCGTACGGGGGACGGAACTCCGGTGCCACGATCTCGCGCGCCCGCACCCGCTCGGTCGCGCGCGCGGCGCCGAGCGCGATCAGCTCCTGGGCTCGGCGCGGCGGGATGATCGCCCCGCCGGTGCGCGACATCGCCCGCTTCACCACGACGGTCTCGATGCCGGGACACGCCTTGGCCATCTCGGCCGTGATGATGTCGTCGCCGGCGATCAGTGCGGTCGGCACGCCGTGTTGCGCCGCGACGATCGAGAAGATCTCGCCCTCGCTGATCGATCGCCCCGCGAGCCGCACGTCGGCGTAGTGCGTGTAGCTGATCGTGTGGGCGCAGAACCCCGGGTAGTCGCCGGCCTTCGCGTGGTGCCCGACGAGGAACATCGCGTCGTAGCTGCCGTCGAGGGCCGCGATCGTGGTGGCACCGCCGCGCGGCACGCCGCGCACGACCTCGACGTCGGGGTCGATGTCGTCGAGGACGAGGTTGCAGAGCATCTCGACGCCGTGGTTCTCCTCGACGACGAATTCCGTCGCCCCCGCGGAGCGCGCACCCCGGACCGCGGCGTTCACATCGGCGGTCATCCAGTGGCGGGCCCGCTGGTAGTCCTGTCCGCGCACCGTGACGTCTTCCCACCGGGTGACGCCGCTGATGCCTTCCATGTCGACCGAGATGTAGACGCGCACGGCGTGAGTCTCGCACCTGCGTTGCTCCGGCGTCTCGGGACGTGGTAGCACGCGCCCGGTCGTCGGCGCTTGGAGGCCCCCGTGAAGTTCGCGCTCTTCTACGAGATCCCGGTCGCGCAGCCGTGGACGCCGGGCAAGGAGCACCAGGCCTACAAGGACACCCTGGAGCAAGCGGTGTTCGGAGACGCGTGCGGGTGGCACGCGTTCTGGACCGTCGAGCACCACTTCCTCGAGGAGTACTCGCACTGCTCGAACCCCGAGGTGCTCTACGGCGCGATCGCGGCCCGCACATCACGCATGCGCCTCGGCTACGGCGTGCGGCTGCTGCCGAAGCCGTACAACCACCCGGTGCGCACGGCGGAGTCGGTTGCGGTGCTCGATCTGCTCTCCGACGGCCGCGTCGACTTCGGGACCGGCCGCTCGGCGACGCGCATCGAGCTCGAGGGATTCGGCATCGACCCGCACGACACGCGCGAGATGTGGCGCGAGGCGCTCGAACACATCGTGGGGTGCTGGACCAACGAGCGCCACCAGTTCGACGGCAAGCACTGGAGCATGCCGACGCGGCGCGTGCAACCGAAGCCGCTGCAGCAACCTCACCCGCCGATCTGGGCCGCGACCACGAGCGACGACGGCCACGCCGAGATGGGGCGGCTCGGGCTGGGCCTGTGCTCGTTCGCGGTGGGCATCCCGCCCGAGGAGGTCGCAAAGAAGATCTCGATCTACCGCGACGCCGTCACGCAGTGCACCGAGCCGATCGGCTCCTACGTGCACAACGAAGCGGCGACGTTCACGATGGCCGTCGTCGCACCGACCGAAGCCGAGGCGCGCGACGTCGCGCGCGAGTCGTTCGAGTGGTACCCGAAGGTCGGGGCGCGCCAGATCGCGCAGGTCGCGGAGTGGATGGCGGAGCGCAACCAGGACCTCGGCAACTACGGCTACGCCGCCGACATGAAGTCGGTCTCCGACGATGGCTCCCTCGACTTGCTCAGCCTCGAGTACCTCGTCGACTCGGGCGCGTGCGTGCTCGGCACCCCCGAACAAGCGCTCGAGGCTTGCCGCCGCTACGAGGAAGCCGGCGTCGATCTCCTCTTGTGCCTCGTGAACCCCTACAAGATCCCGCACGAGTCGGTGATGCAGACGATCGAGCTCATGGGCAAGCACGTCATCCCGGAGTTCGCTCGCGACTGACGCCACCTGCGACGGACGCGACTCAGAAGCAGCACTGCCCGAAGTTCGTGTTCGCCGCGACGGGACCGACGATCCCGCTCGTCGCTCGCGAGTAGGTGCGGCTCCCGACGCCGGTGACGCCGTCGCCGGTCCCGAACAGCAGGTATGACACGCCGGCCTCGGCGGCACCCTGGACCGGCTGACGGTACGACGGGACGGAGAGGTCGTCCCGACCGTCGCCGTTCGTGTCGAGCGCGAACATCGCCGCTTCGCTCCACCGCCGACCGACCGCAGGCGAACCCGCGATCCCGTCGGACGCCTGCGTGAACAGCTGGTTGCCGGTG
>DASUMP010000170.1:0-8112 GCA_036277635.1 Acidimicrobiia bacterium
GATCGAGAGCCACCTCGACATCCGCGACCGCGACGGCAACCACCTGCCCGGCTACGGCTGGATCTTCCCGGTCGGCGACGGCACCGTGAACGTCGGCGTCGGACTGCTCTCGACGTTCGCGGGGTGGAAGGACGTCAACACCACCCACCTCATGGACGCGTTCTGCGCGACCGCCCCGGCGCGCTGGGGGATCGGGCCCGACACCGCCACCGGTCCCCCCACGGGCGGGCGGCTGCCGACGGGCTTCTCGGTGCTGCCGCGCGTCGGCCCGACCTTCGTGACCGTCGGCGACGCCGCAGGGTCGGTCAACCCGTTCAACGGCGAGGGCATCTCGGTCGCCTACGAGACCGGCCGCCTCGCCGCCGACGCGATCGACGAGGCGCTGCGCACCGGCGACGGGCTGGCGCTGCAGGGCTACGCCGAGCGGCTCGACGAGGTGTACGGCCTCTACTTCAAGGTGGCCCGCACCTTCGTGCGCGCGATCGGCAACCCGGCCGTGATGCGTGAGCTCACCCGCGTGGGGATGCAGAGCCACACGCTCATGGAGTGGGTGCTGCGCATCATGGCCAACCTGCTCCGCCCCGAGGAGGTCGGACCCGCCGAGGCCGCGTACAAGGCGGTCGAGACGCTCGTGCGCCTCGTCCCCGACCCGTCGCCCACTCGTTAGGCTCGAGCACATGTGCACGAACTGCATCGGGACCGCCGACTTCGTGGCCACCAACGTCGTGCTCGCCGCGGGCGCGGTGCACGTGGCGCTGCGCGCGACCGAGCCCGCCGAGCTGCGCTTCGCACGTTCCGTGGTGCGAGATGCACAGACCGTGGCATTTCTCCGCGAGCTCGCGCTCGATCCCGTGCCGGTGCTGGGCGACGCGGTGGTGCGCGCGGCCGACGACCCCGTCGTCGTCGGCGCAGCGAGGGCGCTCGTCGCCGATCGGCGTCAGGCCGGCTCGGGGCTGCGCCGGGGGCTCGGCGCCATCTTGTCCCAGAGGCGGTTGGCGCTCCCGTAGACGAGGGCCAACAGCGCCAACGTCACCGGCAGCACGATCCACGGGCTCACCGACGGCAGCTCGCGCGCGGGGATCCACCACGGGCCGCCCCACGAGAGGTCCCACGGGTACCCCGAGCGGCGGACGCCGTCGATGACCGGGTCGACGAGCAGGTGCGCCCAGGTGGTCCACGCGATCAGGCGGCACACCCCGTAGAAGAAGACGCCGCGGTAGATCGCGAGCAGGCCCCGTTCGTCGAAGAAGCGACCGAGCCACGCCCAGGCGTGCGGATCGCCCGGCACCACCTGCGTGCGCCAGTACTCCCGGGTGAGGACGCGCCACGAGCACAGCACCACCACCAGCCAGAACGCGTCCATGACGAACCCGAGGCTGGAGTAGTAGGCCGCGGCGTCGAGGTACTTGCCGCCCTCGATCGTCGCCGCGTAGGCCCACGTCCCGACGCTCCAGTTCAACGTCGAGAAGGGGAACACGAGCATCGTGCCGATGCTGTCGTTGATGTCGGTCAGCGCATGCGCGGTGAAGCCGAGCAGGTAGCCGATGGTCCACGCCCGGTTGTGGCGCCACAGCCAGATCGCGACGGTCCCGACGAGCCCGAACGCGAGGGTGTGGGTGAACCCCATTCCCGGCCACCCGCGGTGCCACAGGTGCGGCGTCGTGGCCCCGTAGTGGGTGCCGCCGATCGTGATGCCGTACACCCAGAACTTGGCGAAGAAGTCGGGGGTGAAGTCGCCGAAGAAGATCGCGAAGAAGCTGATCTTCCCCCGCATCTTCTTCGGGAGGTGGGCCTGGACCGCGTAGATCTCGAACTGGTGCGCCGCCCAGCTCACTCGCCCGGCGCCCCGGTCGGACGCACCGGACGCACCGGTTCGCCGCGGACGAGTCGCCCGAGCGCCGGGACGCCCCAGCACCACGCGAGGAGCCATGCCGGACCGACGATCCAGTTCAGCAGCGACTTCTGCCAGAAGCTCGCGCCGATGTAGGTGATCGCGGCGAGGGTGGTGAGGATGCCCTGCTCGTGGTCGGACGCGAAGCGTCGCAGGGCGCTCACTCGCGGGACCGTACACCGGGCACTGCGACGACCGAGGCGCCGATCGCCACGCCGAGCGCGGTGCCGCCGACGACGTCGAGTGGGAGGTGCACACCGACGAAGACCCGCGCGATCGCGACCAGTGCGGCGCCGAGCACCGGGAGCCACCGCCAGCGGGCGGGGAGCGCCGCCGCCGCCACGGCGGCGCCCGCCGCGGCGACCGCAGCGTGGCCCGACGGGAACCCGTAGCCCTCGGCCGGGTCGCGCAGCTCCACGCCGTCGAGGAGCGCGGCCGGACGGGGGCGTTCGACGACGTCCTTCGCGGCGCCCGCCGCGAGCCGGGCGAGCACCTCGGCGACGACGAGAGCGAGCACGGGAGCGGGCCGGCGCCACACGAATGCGGCCAGGACCGCGACCGCGGGGAGCAGTGCGAGCGTGCCGAGCTGCATCGGGACCTCGAGCCACCCGAAGGCGTCGGGCCAGCCGTTCACCCACTCGAACGCGGCGCGTTCGCCGCGCGCGAGCGCGCCGTCGGAGGCGAGGAGCGCGGTGACGACGAACGTCGCGAGCGCGAGGCCGATGATCCCGAGCTGCATCGTCGTGTCGCGTCGGCGTCGAGGAGGCGGGTCCACGGCGCGGACGGTATCGGCACGCGGCTTCGTCGCCGCTCCCGTCATTGCTCCCGGTGAGGACCGCTCGGGTAGCCTCCGCCTCGATCTCCGATCGGCGCACGACGCGGCGCCGGCGGCGGGAACACTCGCGGAGGGCACTCGTTGGCGGACTACCTGCCGATCCTCGTGATGGCGGTCCTGGTCGTCGCGTTCGTGCTGCTGTCGTTCATCGCGTCGACGTTGCTCGCACCCAGTCGGCCGAACGCCGCGAAGCAGGCGCCGTACGAGTCGGGGATCGTTCCCGAACAAGAGCCGGCCGAGCGCTTCCCGGTGAAGTTCTATCTGGTCGCGATGAGCTTCATCGTCCTCGACGTCGAGATCGTGTTCCTGTATCCGTTCGCGACGGTGTTCCGCGACCTCGGGTGGTTCGGGCTCGCGGCGATGGGCGCGTTCGTCCTCGTCCTGCTCGTGCCGTTCGCGTACTTGTTGTCGGTCGGTGCGCTGCAGTGGGGTCCGATCCAGCGACTCGCCGCGAGCGCGGGCGGTCCGGTGCTGCGCACGCGGCGCGCGGTGCTCGACCCTTCGGTCGCGACCCCCACCGACGAGGCCGCCTGACGTGGGGCTCGAATCGCTCGGCCACAACTTCTTCACCGGCCAGCTCGAAGACCTCGTGAAGTGGGCGCGCCGCAACTCCGTGTTCCCGGCGACGTTCGGGTTGGCGTGCTGCGCGATCGAGATGATGGCCACGGGCGCCGCGCACTACGACCTCGCGCGCTTCGGCATGGAGGTGTTCCGCGCGAGTCCGCGCCAGGCCGACCTCATGATCGTCGCCGGACGGGTGAGCCAGAAGATGGCGCCGGTGCTCCGCCAGGTCTACGACCAGATGGTCGAGCCCAAGTGGGTGATCTCGATGGGCGTGTGCGCGAGCAGCGGAGGGATGTTCAACAACTACGCGATCGTGCAGGGCGTCGACCAGATCGTCCCCGTCGACGTGTACGTGCCCGGGTGCCCGCCGCAGCCCGAGACGCTCGTGCACGGCATCGTCACGTTGCACGAGCAGATCCGAACGGGGGAGCTGACCCGCCGGCGCGCCACCGGCGACCCGATCGTGGTCTCCTCCGACCTGCAGCCCGCGCACCAGTCCTGATCCGTCCCGACCGGTCGACTCCTGGTACTCCCACCATGTCCGACACCGAGGCTCGTGAAAACGTTCTCGAACCGCCCGCCGAGGCCGGCACGGCCGGCGGCGTCCCCGACGACGTCGCGGCGGCGGTCGTCGAGCGCTTCGCCGACGCGCGGTACCACTCGAGCCACGGGCAGCCCGTCGTCTACGCGCCCCGTGAGGTCCTCGGCGAGATCGCGGCGTTCCTGCGCGACGAGCAGCAGTTCACGATGTGCCTCGACGTCACCGCGGTCGACCATCTCCTCGACGGCGTGCGGCACTGCCCCGACGGCGTCGAGCCCGAGCGCTTCGAGGTGGTCGCGAGCTTCTTGTCGCACGTGCGCAACCGCCGGCTCCGGGTGATCTGTCAGGTGCCCGAGCACGACGCGCGCGTCCCCACGGTCACCGACACGTACCCGGGCACGAACCACGCCGAGCGCGAGGCGTACGACATGTTCGGGATCGTGTTCGACGGTCATCCCGAGCTCACGCGCATCCTCATGCCCGACGACTGGGAGGGTCACCCGCTGCGCAAGGACAGTGCACCCGCGCGCGTCCCCGTCACGTTCAAGGGCGATCCCTCACCGCGATGACCGGCACCGACGATCGTCATCCCCGCGGCCGCCTCGAGCGCCAGACCGACGAGGGCGCGCAGGAGCTGCGCACCACGACCCGCGAGCTCGTGATGACGGGCGGCGTGTGGCCCGAAGGCGACCCGGGCGACACGATGATCATCAACATGGGGCCCCAGCACCCGTCCACCCACGGCGTGCTGCGCGTGATGATGGAGCTCGACGCCGAAGAGGTGCTGCGCGCCAAGCCGGTCATCGGTTACCTCCACACCGGGATGGAGAAGACCGGCGAGGAGCTCACCTACGTCCAAGGCCCCACGAACGTGACCCGCATGGACTACGCGGCGAACTTCTTCAACGAGTATGTGTTCAGCGCGGCAGTCGAGCAGCTGCTCGACCTCGAGCTGCCGCCGCGCGCGACGTGGATCCGCATGTTGATGATGGAGCTCAACCGGATGTCGTCGCACCTGCTCTTCCAGGCCACGAACGGCATGGACATCGGTGCGATCTCGATGATGCTCTACGGCTGGCGTGAACGCGAAGAGGTCCTGCGCGTCTTCGAGGCGATCACCGGCCTGCGGATGAACCACAACTACATCCGTCCCGGCGGCGTCGCTGCCGACCTCCCCGACGGGTGGGAGGAGCTCGTCCTCGACGTGTGCGACACGGTCGAGCGCGGCGCGCGCGAGTACGACGAGCTGCTCACCGACAACCCGATCTGGCGCGAGCGCACGGTCGGCGTCGGCGTCATCACCACCGACGAAGCCCTCGCCCTCTCTGCGACCGGTCCGATCCTCCGTTCCACCGGGTTCCCGTGGGATCTGCGCAAGGCGCAGCCGTACCTCGCGTACGACGAGGTCGACTTCGACGTGATCTACACCGAGAACGGCGACGTGTTCGATCGGTATCGGATCCGCCTCCACGAGATCTTCGAGTCGATCAAGATCGTCCGTCAGTGCGTGGAACGGATGCCCGCGGGCGATTACCGCGTCCAGGACCGCAAGGTCACGCCGCCGCCGCGCTCGCGCATCGACGAGTCGATGGAAGCGCTGATCCATCACTTCAAGCTCTTCACCGAGGGCTTCAAGGTCCCGGCCGGGGAGACGTACGCGTGCGCGGAGTCGCCGCGCGGCGAAGTGGGGTGCTACCTCGTGAGCGACGGCTCCGCGAAGCCGGTGCGGATGCACGTGCGCGGCGCGTCGTTCTACAACCTGCAGTCGATGGGTCCGATGGTGCGCAACTCGCTCGTCGCCGACGCCGTCGCGATCATCTCGAGCATCGATCCGATCATGGGAGACGTCGACCGGTGACCTTCTTCACCGACGCGAACCGCGCACGCGCGCGCGAGATCGTCGCGTCGTACCCAGCCGCGAAGTCGGCGATCCTCCCGCTCGCGCATCTCGCGCAGGATCAGCACGGCTGGCTGTCGACCGACGCGATGGACGAGATCGCCGAGCTCGTCGGGGTGACGCCGGCCGAGGTGCAGGGGACGTGCTCCTTCTACACGATGTTCAAGCGACGCCCCTGCGGTCGGCTGCTCGTCTCGGTGTGCACCAACGTCACGTGCCTGGTCACCGGCGGACCCGAGATCCTCGAGGGGCTCGAGGCGCGCTACGGCTCCGACGACGAGGTGACCGTCGAAGAGGTCGAGTGCATCGCCGCGTGCGGTGGCGCCCCTGCGCTCCAGGTCAACTACGAGTTCCACGAACAGCTCGACGTCGAGCGCGCCGTCGCGCTCGTCGAGTCGTACAAGCGCGGCGAGCGCGTCGCCCGCACCGTCTCGGGAAGCACGGTGGCGTCGTGACCGTGCAGGAGACGCGCATCGTCACCCGCCGGCTCGCCGAGCGACCCGACGACTCGCACACGATCGCCGCCGCGCTCGCGACCGGTGCGTACGACACCTTCCGTCAGGTGCTCGCGACCGGCGACCCGGCGGCCGTCGCCGAACAGGTGAAGCTGTCAGGCCTGCGCGGCCGTGGTGGCGCCGGGTTCCCGACCGCCACGAAGTGGAGCTTCCTCCCCCCCGACTCGTTCCCGCGGTACCTCGTGATCAACGGCGACGAAGGCGAGCCGTCCACGTTCAAGGACCGGATGCTGGTCGAGCGCGACCCGCACCAGCTGGTCGAAGGCATCGCCATCTCGGCGTTCGCGATCGGCTGCAACCTCGCGTTCGTCTACCTGCGCGGCGAGTTCGCGCTCGGCTACGAGCGCCTGATGGGCGCGATCGCCGACGCCCGCGCGCAGGGGTTCCTCGGAGCGAACATCCTGGGATCGGGCTTCGACCTCGACATCGTCGTGCACCGCGGCGCCGGCGCCTACATCTGCGGAGAGGAGACCGCGCTCATCGAGAGCCTCGAAGGCGAGCGCGGGATGCCCCGCATCCGCCCGCCGTTCCCCGCCGTCGCGGGCCTGTATGCCAAGCCGACGGTCGTGAACAACGTCGAGACGATCTCGACCGTGCCGCACATCGTGCGCATGGGCGGGGAGGAGTACGCGAAGCTCGGAGTCAACCGTTCCACGGGCACGCGCATCTTCTCGTTGTCGGGGCACGTGAACCGTCCCGGCAACTACGAGGTCGAGCTCGGGATCACCTTCCGGCAGCTGATCGACGACCTGGGCGGCGGCGTCCCGAACGGCCGCTCGGTCAAGTTCTTCATCCCGGGAGGCGCGTCGTCGCAGTGGCTCACCGGACGCGACGAGCACCTCGACGCGCCGCTCGACATGGACTTCGTGCAGCAGACGTTCGGCGTCATGCTCGGCTCCGGTGCGGTGATGGTGTTCGACGAGACCGTCGACCCCGTGCTGGTGGCGTGGAGGCTCGCGAAGTTCTTCGCGCACGAGTCGTGCGGGAAGTGCACGCCGTGTCGCGAAGGCACCGGCTGGATCGAGAAGGTGCTCTACCGGATGTCGCACGGACTCGGTCGACCCGACGACCTCGACATGCTGCTCGACATCGGCGACAACATCTCGCCGGGGCTGAACGCGCCGTTCAGCCAGACCACGATCTGCCCCCTCGGGCCGAGCGCGGTGTCTCCGGTCGTCAGCTTGCACAACTTCTTCCGCGACGAGATCGTGGCCCGGGTCGGTTCGTCGGAGGTGTCGGCGTGACCACCACCGAACCCCGTCCCGACGCACCGCCCGCCACCGTGACCGTCACCATCGACGGGCGCGAGGTGCAGGCGAAGCCCGGCGAGCTGCTCATCAAGGTCGCGCAGGAGCACGGCACCTACATCCCGCGCTTCTGCTGGCACGAGCGGATGAAGCCCGTGGGCATGTGCCGCATGTGCCTCGTCGAGGTGGAAGGGCAGCGCGGCTTGCCCCCCGCGTGCACCACGCCGGTCACCGACGGCATGGTGTGTCGCACCAACACCGACGCCGTGAAGAAGGTGCAGGACGGCGTCCTCGAGTTCCTGCTCGTGAACCACCCGCTCGACTGCCCGGTGTGCGACCGCGGCGGCGAGTGCCCGCTCCAGGACCAGACGCTCGCGTTCGGCCCCGGCGAGTCGCGCTTCGTCGAGGAGAAGCGTCACTTCGAGAAGCCCATCCCGCTCAGCGACCTCGTGCTGCTCGATCGCGAGCGTTGCATCCAGTGCGCGCGCTGCACCCGGTTCGCCGACGAGATCGCCGGCGACCCGTTGATCACGTTCGTCGATCGTGGCGACCGCACCCAGGTGCTCACGTTCCCGGACGACCCGTTCTCGTCGTACTTCTCCGGCAACACCGTGCAGATCTG
>DASUMP010000171.1:0-8194 GCA_036277635.1 Acidimicrobiia bacterium
ATGGAGCCGTAGCGCCTGGCCCGCAGTGGGCGCGTTAATGGTTCGCTAAGACGCTCGCGGGGCGACGGTCGGGCGATCTACGAATGGTGCGATGACGACGGCGCACCACTCCGACCACCGAGAGCACCGCTGATGCGCGACCTCGCGGTCATCATCGCGACGACCGCCTTCTTCACGCTCGCATCGGCGTACGTGCGCGCGTGCGGGGCGATCGTGGGCGACCGCCCCGACACGGATGTGACGCGCGACGACCCGTCGTCGATCGATCGACCGGCCGCATGAGCGCCGACAACGCGATCGGGCTCGGCGTCGCGATCCTCGCGGCGGCGTACCTCGTCGTCGCGCTGCTCGCGCCCGACCGCCTCTGATGCCCTCCGTCGGGTGGTTGCAGCTCGGCGCGCTCGCAGCGCTGGTGATCGCGACGACGCCGCTGCTCGGTTCGTACCTCGCCAAGGTCTTCATGTCGGCGCGCGCTCCGGGCGACCGCGTGCTCCTGCCCCTCGAGCGGCTCGTCTACCGGATCGTTGGTGTCGATCCTCACCAAGAGCAGCGCTGGGACGTGTACGCGCGGTCGGTGCTCGCGTTCAGCGCGGTCTCGGTGTTCGTGCTCTACGTGCTGCAACGCGTCCAGGGCTCGCTGCCGTTCGATCCGACCGGCGCCGACGCGGTGCCGCCTGCACTCGCGTGGAACACCGCGGTCAGCTTCACCACGAACACGAACTGGCAGAGCTACGCAGGCGAGTCGACGATGAGCCACCTGACGCAGATGGCGGGTCTGGCGGTCCAGAACTTCGCGTCGGCGGCCGTCGGCCTGGCGGTCGCGATCGCGCTGGTGCGCGGGCTCGTGCGGCGCCGTGCAGCGACGATCGGCAACTTCTGGGTCGACCTCACGCGTGGCGTCACCCGCGTGCTCGTGCCACTCGCGTTCGTCGCGGCACTGTTCATGGTCAGCCAGGGCGTTGTGCAGAATCTCTCGGGGAGCACCGAGGTCCACACGCTCGACGGGGCGACGCAGTCGATCCCCGGCGGGCCGGTCGCGTCCCAAGAAGCGATCAAAGCGCTCGGGACGAACGGCGGCGGCTTCTTCAACGCGAACTCGGCGCATCCGTTCGAGAATCCCGGCGCAGGCACCAACCTGCTCCAGCTGGTCCTCCTCCTCGCGATCCCGTTCGCGCTGACGTACACCTTCGGCACGCTCGCGGGACGGCGCCGACAAGGGTGGGTGGTGTTCGCCGCGATGTTCGTGCTGTGGGCCGGGAGCGCGGTGGTCGCGATGACGTTCGAGTCCGACGGCAACGCGCGACTCGACGAGCGCGGCGTGACCCAGGAGACGACCGGCGCGCAGGGTGGCGGAAATCTTGAAGGCAAAGAGGTCCGGTTCGGCGCGACGACCTCGGCGCTCTACGCCGCGTCGACAACGGGAACCTCCGCGGGCGCGGTCATCTCGTCGCACGACAGCTACACGCCGGGCGGGGGCGCCGTCCCGCTCGTGAACATGATGCTCGGCGAAGTGTCCCCCGGCGGTGTGGGCGCCGGGCTGTACGGGATGCTCGTGTTCGTGCTGCTCGCCGTGTTCATCGCCGGCCTGATGGTCGGACGCACGCCCGAGTTCCTCGGGAAACGAATCCAGGCGCCCGAGATGAAGCTGGTGGTGCTGTACGTGCTCGCCGCGCCCGTGGCCGTGCTCGTCGGCAGCGCTGCGTCGGTGCTGCTGCGCAACGCGAAGGCGTCGATCCTCAACGCCGGCGCGCACGGGTTGTCGGAGATCGTGTATGCGTTCACGTCGGCGGCGAACAACAACGGGTCGGCGTTCGGCGGACTCGACGCGACCGGCGACTGGTTCACGACCACGCTCGCGATCGCGATGCTCGTCGGTCGGTTCGCGTTGATCGTGCCGGTGCTCGCGATCGCCGGCTCGCTCGCGGCGAAGCAGTCCGCACCGCCCTCGGCCGGCACGTTCCCGACGGACACACCGTTGTTCACCGGCCTGCTCGTGGGCGTGATCGTGATCGTCGTCGGGCTCACGTTCTTCCCCGCGATCGCGCTGGGTGCGCTCGTCGAGGGCCTCCGATGACCGAGCCGTCGGGACCAGCACGTCTGGGTTCGCCGGTCGCGCGCGCGCGGCGCCGTCCGGCGACGCGCTCGCTGCGCGATCGCACGATCGTGACGCGCGCCCTGCGCGACAGCGTCCGGAAGCTCGACCCGCGGTCGATGGCGCGCAGCCCCGTCATGTTCGTCGTCGAGATCGGGAGCGTGCTCGCGACGTTCCTGTTCCTGCGCGATCTGACCTCGTCGACGCGCGACGAGAACGTCTTCGCGGGCCTGCTCGCCGCCTGGCTGTGGTTCACGGTGCTGTTCGCCAACTTCGCCGAGGCCATCGCCGAGGGGCGCGGGAAGGCCCAGGCCGACACGCTGCGCGCCGCGCGCACCGACACGGTCGCGCACGTGCTGACCCACGACGGCGGCGTCGCCGACCGCGCGAGCTCGGAGCTCGCGATCGGAGATCGCGTCGTGTGTCGGCCGGGCGACGTGATCCCCGGCGACGGGACCGTCATCGACGGGATCGCGAGCGTCGACGAGTCGGCGATCACCGGCGAGTCGGCTCCCGTCATCCGCGAGTCGGGGGGCGACCGCTCGGCGGTCACGGGCGGGACCCGGGTGCTCTCCGACCGGATCGTCGTCGAGATCACCGCCGCGCCCGGCCAGACGTTCCTCGACCGGATGATCGCGCTCGTGGAAGGAGCCGCGCGACAGAAGACGCCGAACGAGGTGGCGCTCGACATCCTCCTGGCCGGGCTCACGATCGTGTTCCTCCTCGCGGTCGTGACGCTGCAGCCGTTCGCCATCTACTCCGGCGCCGAGCAAGACGTGCTCGTGCTCGTGGCGCTGCTCGTGTGCCTCATCCCCACCACGATCGGCGCGCTGCTGTCGGCGATCGGGATCGCCGGCATGGACCGCATGGTGCAACGCAACGTGTTGGCGATGAGCGGCCGCGCCGTGGAGGCCGCCGGCGACGTCGCGACGCTCTTGCTCGACAAGACCGGCACCATCACGCTGGGGAACCGACAGGCGACCGCGTTCCTCCCCGTGCCCGGGGTGTCCGAGCACGAGCTCGCCGACGCGGCGATGCGCGCGAGCGTGGCCGACGAGACGCCCGAAGGTCGGTCGATCGTCGAGCTCGCAACACAGCAGCTCTCGGTGTCGGTCGACGCGTCCGAGGCCGCGGAGCTCGTGCCGTTCACCGCGCAGACCCGGATGAGCGGCGTCGATCTCGTCGACCGCCGGATCCGCAAGGGTGCGGCCGACTCGGTCCGCCGCTGGGTCGAAGGCGAGGGCGGCGCCGCACCCGACGCGATGGACACGATCGCGCACGGCATCGCGACCGACGGCGGCACCCCGCTCGTCGTTGCCGAGGCCGGCACCGCACGCGGCGTGCGCGTGCTCGGCGTGATCCAGCTGAAGGACGTCGTGAAGTCGGGGATGCGCGAGCGCTTCGATCAGCTGCGTGCGATGGGCATCCGCACCGTGATGATCACCGGCGACAACCCGGTCACGGCGAGGGCGATCGCCGAGGAGGCCGGTGTCGACGACTTCCTGGCCGAGGCGACACCCGAGGACAAGATGGCGCTGATCCGTCGCGAGCAGGCTGGCGGTCGCCTCGTCGCGATGACCGGCGACGGCACGAACGACGCGCCTGCGCTCGCGCAAGCCGATGTCGGCGTCGCGATGAACACGGGCACACAGGCGGCCAAGGAGGCCGGGAACATGATCGACCTCGACTCGAATCCCACGAAGCTCATCGAGGTCGTCGAGGTCGGCAAGCAGCTCCTGATCACGCGCGGTTCGCTCACGACGTTCTCGATCGCCAACGACGTCGCGAAGTACTTCGCGATCATCCCCGCGATGTTCGTCGGTGTGTTCCCGCAGCTCGATCGACTCAACGTGATGAGCCTGGAGTCACCGCGTTCCGCGATCCTCTCCGCGGTCGTGTTCAACGCGCTGGTGATCGTGGCGTTGATCCCGCTAGCCCTGCGCGGCGTCGCGTTCCGCGCCGCGGGCGCGGCCCAGGTGCTGCGACGCAACCTCACGATCTACGGACTCGGCGGCCTCGTCGTCCCATTCCTCGGGATCAAGGCGATCGATCTCGTGATCACCGCGCTCGGGGTGCGCTGATGCGCGCGCAACTGCTCGCCGCGATCCGTGCCCTCGCCGCCCTCACCGTGCTCGTGGGTGTCGCGTACCCGCTCGCGGTCACGGGGGTCGCCCAGGTCGCCTTCGACCACGAGGCCGACGGGTCACTCGTCGAACACGACGGGCGGGTCGTGGGATCGCGACTCATCGGTCAGAGCTTCGACGGCCCCGGTTGGTTCCATCCGCGCCCGTCGGCGGCGGGCGACGGCTACGACGCGCGCGCGAGTGGGCCCTCGAACCTCGGGCCGACGAACCCCGACCTCCTCGACACCGTGGCGGACCGCGTCGAGGCGTACCGGGTGACCAACGGGCTCGCCGCCGACGCCGATGTCCCCGTCGACGCGGTCACCGTCTCGGCGTCGGGACTCGACCCCCACATCTCGGTCGCGAACGCGCGGCTCCAGGCGACCCGGGTCGCCCGGGCCCGCGACCTCGAGCCCGACGCCGTGCTCCGGCTGGTCGCCGAGCACACCGAGGGTCGCGTGCTCGGGTTCCTCGGCGACGCGGGCGTCCACGTCCTCGAGCTGAACCTCGCGCTCCTTGCGTTCGACGAGGCGTGAGAGCGAGAGACTGACACCGTGGCCCGCGGCAGACTGCGCGTGTACCTCGGAGCGGCACCCGGCGTCGGCAAGACGTTCGCGATGCTGAACGAGGGTCGGCGCCGGCGCGACCGCGGCACCGACGTCGTCGTGGCGTTCGTCGAGACCCACGGACGGCCACGCACCGCAGAGCAGGTCGGCGACCTCGAGATCGTCTCGCGGCAGCGGCTCGAGTACCGCGGCGCGTCGTTCGAAGAGATGGACGTCGACGCGGTCCTCGCCCGTGCACCGCAGGTCGCGCTGGTCGACGAGCTCGCGCACACCAACGTCTCCGGCACGCGCAACGCGAAGCGCTGGCAGGACGTGAACGAGCTGCTCGACGCCGGCATCGACGTGATCTCCACCGTCAACATCCAGCACCTCGAGTCGATCAACGACGTCGTCGAGCGCATCACGGGCGTTCCGCAGCGCGAGACGATCCCCGACGAGATCGTCCGCACGGCTGATCAGGTCGAGCTCGTCGACATGACCCCTGAGGCGCTGCGTCGACGCATGGCGCACGGCAACGTGTACGCGCCCGAGAAGGTCGACGCCGCACTCACGAACTACTTCCGCGAAGGGAACCTCGCCGCGCTCCGGGAGCTCGCGCTGCTCTGGGTCGCCGACCAGGTCGACGTCGCGCTCGAGGAGTACCGCGAACGTCACGGCATCACCGAGACCTGGGAGACGCGTGAGCGCGTGGTCGTCGCGATCACCGGCGCGCCGGGCACCGAGGACCTGATCCGCCGGGTGGCCCGCATCGCGCAGCGCTCGCACGGCGAGCTGCTCGGCGTGCACGTGCGCAGCCAGCAAGGACTGTCGGGTCCTCGCAGCGAGCTGCTCGCCTCGCATCGTCAGCTGCTCGAACAGGTGGGCGGCGAGTACCACGAGATCGCGGCGAGCGACATCTCCGTGGCGCTCCTCGACTTCGCACGCGCGGAGAACGCGACCCAGGTGATCCTCGGGAGTAGCCGCCGGAGTCGGTGGCACGAGCTCACGAGCGGCTCGGTCATCAACCGCGTCGTGCGACTCTCGGGCCCGATCGACGTGCACGTCATCTCGCACGAACCCGGACCGACCGAGACCGCCGCGCTGCCGCGCCTGCGCGGTCGCCGCGCGACGATCGCGCCCCGGCGGCGGCAGCTCGCGTGGCTGCTGACCGTCGCTGGACTCCCCGCGTTCACCGCCGCTCTCACCCAGGTGCGCGCCGACATCGGCCTTCCGACCGTCATCGTGCTGTACCTCCTGTTCGTCGTCGTCGACGCAGCCGTCGGTGGCATCGTCCCCGCGCTGGTCGCCGCGCTCGCGGGTTTCCTGGCCGTGAACTGGTACTTCACCCCGCCGATCCACACGTGGACGATCTCCGAGGGCGAGAACGTCCTCGCGCTCGCCGTGTACCTCGTGACCGCGGCGATCGTGAGCGGTCTGGTCGAGGTCGCGACGCGGCGCAGCGCGGAAGCGGCCCGGGCGAGCGCCGAGGCGCAGACGCTGTCCGCACTCGCGAGTGGTGTCGTCGACACCGATCCGCTCCCCGCGCTCATGTCGCACCTCCGGCGTTCGTTCGGCGTGTCGGGCGCGGCGTTGTTGCGGCACGCCGACGGCGGCTGGTCGGTGGAAGCGTCCGACGGTGCGTTCGCGACGACGCCCGACGACGCCGACGACACGCATCCGGTCGGCACCGACCTCGTGCTCGCACTGTCGGGCGGCGACCTCGCAGCCGAGGACCGCCGGGTGCTGAACGCGTTCGCCGCGAACCTCGCCGCCGCGCTCGAACGACGGCAGCTCCACGCGCGCGCGGCAGAGGCGGCTGCACTCGCGGAGACGAACGAGCTGCGCAGCGCGCTCCTGCAGGCCGTGTCACACGACCTGCGGACGCCGCTCGCCGGGATCAAGGCATCGGTGAACAGCCTGCGGCAGCGCGACGTCACGTGGACGCCCGCCGAGACCGCCGAGTTCCTCGCGACGGTCGAGGACGAGACGGATCGGTTGACGAACCTGGTCGACAACCTTCTCGACATGTCGCGCATCCACGCCGACGCGGTCGCGCCGAACATGCGATCGACGACGCTCGACGAAGTCGTGCCCGCCGCGCTCGCGAGCCTCGGACCCCGTGCGCGCGACGTCGTGGTCGACGTCTCCGAGTCGGTGCCGCCCGTCGCCGCCGATCCGGCGCTGCTCGAACGAGTCGTCGCCAACCTCGTCGAGAACGCGATCGGGCACGGCGCGAGCGATCGCGCGGTGCGCGTCGAAGCCGGCGTCGCGGCCGGTCGCGTGTTGCTCCGCGTCGTCGACCGCGGGAAGGGCGTGCGCCCCGACGACCGGGAGCGGATCTTCCATCCGTTCCAGCGCCTCGACGACTCCGCGCCGCGGGGTGGAGCCGGGGTGGGGCTCGGCCTCGCCGTGGCCCGAGGGTTCACACGCGCGATGAACGGCGAGATCATCATGGAAGACACGCCGGGTGGCGGGACGACGATGGTCGTCGAGCTGGAAGCGTCGTCGTGAGCCGGGTGCTCGTCGTCGACGACGAGGCGCCGATCCTGCGCGCGCTCGTCGCGAACCTCCGAGCGCGTGGCTACGCCTGCGACGCGGCCGCGACGGGCGAGGACGCGCTCCGGCTCGCGGAACAACAGCACCCCGACGCCGTGATCCTCGACCTCGGCCTCCCGGGGATCACCGGGCTCGGCGTGATCCGCGGGCTGCGGGAGTGGACACCGATCCCGATCATCGTCCTCTCGGCGCGCGGCGCCGAGCGCGACAAGGTCGCGGCCCTCGACGCAGGCGCCGACGACTACGTGACGAAGCCGTTCGGCATGGACGAGCTCTTCGCGCGACTGCGGGCCGCATTACGGCGTGTCGGACCCGCGGCCGCCGCCGTCGTCGTCGTCACCCCCGACTTCACCGTCGATCTCGCCGCCAAGACGGTGACCCGCGCCGGTGTCGAGGTACGGCTGACGCCGACGGAGTGGGGCATCGTCGAGGTGCTCGTGCGCAACGCCGACAAGCTCGTGACCCAGCGCCACCTGCTGCAAGAGGTGTGGGGTCCGCAGTACGGCGACGAGACGAACTACCTGCGGGTGCACATGGCCCACATCCGGCGCAAGCTCGAGCCCGAGCCGGGCCGACCGCGCTACTTCGTAACGGAGCCGGGCATGGGCTACCGGTTTCACGCCCCCGACGACGGCGACACCGACGGCGGCGCAACCGACGCCGACTGACGCGTTTGCGCGGCTGGGAAGGCCCTGTCGTGTCAGTTCAACCTGCGCGCCGAGGCCGATACTGGAGGTATGGCATTCGACGGACCGCTGCTCATCGGGGTGCACTCGGCACGAGTTGCGCTCGCGCAGGGCGTGTCGGCTGCCGTGGTCGTAGCCGAGCTGATCGTGCTGTTCGGCATCAGCGAACGAGAGGCGAACGACGCCGTCGAC
>DASUMP010000172.1:0-3919 GCA_036277635.1 Acidimicrobiia bacterium
CATCGGCAAGGCGCTCGTCGGCGTCTACGAACGCAACGCGATCCGCTGCGAGCTGCCCGAGGGGCAAGTGTGCTGCGGGATGCCGTGGCTCGACGCCGGCGACGTCGACAAGTTCCGCGAGCACGCGATCCGCAACGTGGAGGCGCTGCTGCCCGCGGTCGAAGCGGGCCTCGACATCGTCGTGCCCCAGCCCACGTGCGCCTACGTGCTGAAGCAGGAGTACGCCGACTTCCTCGGCACGGACGCGGCGCGCACCGTCGCCGAGCACACCTACGACGCATCGGAGTACCTGATGGCGCGCCACCGCGAGGAGCCGCTCGACACCGAGTTCGCCGGCACCACGTACGACTCCATCCTCTGGCAAGCGGCGTGTCACTACCGGGCCCAGCAGATCGGACCGAAGAGCCGCGACCTGATGGCGCTGACCGGAGCGAAGGTCACGATGGTCGAGCGGTGCGCGGCGATCGACGGCACGTGGGGATTGCGGGCCGAGAACGTGGAGATGGCGCGCAAGGTCGCCGCCCCATTGATGGAACGGGTCCGGGAGAGCGACGCCGAGCTGATCGTCGGCGACTGCCATCTCGCGAACACCGCGATCCACGAACAAGCAGACAAGCAGCCCGTGCACCCGCTGCAGGTGCTCGCGCGGGCCTACGGCATCGAGGAGCACTGACGTGCGCAAGCTGACGATCGACGACATCAGCGACCTGCGGGAGTACGAGCGGACGCGCGACGAGTTCCGCCGCTCGATCATCGAGCTGAAGAAGCGCCGGCGCGTCGCGCTGGGCGACATCGTCACGCTCGTCTTCGAGAACGTCGACACGATGCGCTGGCAGGTCCAGGAGATGGCACGCGTCGAGCGGATGTTGCGCGACGAGCAGATCGCCCACGAGGTCGCCACCTACAACGAGCTGATCCCCGACGACGGCGAGCTCTCCGCGACGCTGTTCGTCGAGCTCGACTCGCAGGCGAAGCTGCGCGAATGGCTCCCGAAGCTCGTAGGGATCCACGAGTCGGTGATGATCGTGCTCCCCGACGGCGAGGTCGTGCGCGGCATCGCCGACGACGCCGACCGCCTCACCCGCGACGACGTGACGCCCGCGGTGCACTTCCTGCGGTTCCGCTTCTCGCCCGCTCAGGTCGACGCGTTCCGTGCCGGCCCCGTCGCCGTGCGGGTGGACCACCCCGAGTACCGCGCCGAGACCACCCTCGACGACGTTCGCCACGCCGAGATCGCGTCCGACTTCACCTCGTGAGCGCGCGGCGCGTCGACGACGGGATCAGTCGCCTGCGTACATCTCCTCGATCAGCTCCGCGTAGCGGTCTTGCACCGCCACGCGCCGCACCTTGAGTGTGGGCGTGAGCTCGCCGTTCGCGATCGACAGCTCGCCGGGCAGGATGCGCCACTTGCGGATGCCTTCGGCCCGCGCGTGACGCTCGTTCACGTTCGCGATCCCCGCCGCGACGATCGCGTGCACGTCGGGGTCGGTGGCGAGCGTGGCCGGCGACACCGGACGACCGTGCTCGTGCGCCCAGTGGGCGAGCTCGTCGGGGTCGAGTGAGATCAGCGCGGTCAGGTAGCGCCGCCCGTCGCCCACGACGACCGCGTGGCCGATCAACGACTCGGCTCGCAGGTCGGTCTCGAGCACCTGCGGCGCGACGTTCTTGCCGTGCGCGGTGATGATCAGGTCCTTCTTGCGTCCGGTGATGAGCAGGTAGCCGTGGTCGTCGAAGCGCCCGAGGTCGCCCGAATGCATCCATCCGGCGGCATCGAGCAGTTCGGCCGTTGCGGCCTCGTTGCGGTAGTAGCCCGCGCACACGTTGTCGCCCCGCACGATGATCTCCTCGTCGGGTGCGATCTTCACCTCGACGCCGGGCAGCGGCGGTCCGACCGTGCCGATGCGGATCGCGCCGGGCGGGTTCAGCGTGGTGGCGAGGGACACCTCCGTCTGGCCGTATCCCTCGGCGACCGGCAGGCCGAGCGCGTGCAGCCAGCGCAGCAACGCCGGGTGGATCGGTGCCGCGCCCGACACGAGGAAGCGGGCCCGGTCGAGCCCGAGCGATTCGCGGATCGTGGCCCCCACGACGCGATCGAGGGCGTCGTGCAGCCGCCGGCGCCACGCCGGCATGCTCAGCGTGCCCGCGAGGTCGTCGGCGCGCGCCGCGACCGACGCGAGGTACATGCGGGCGAGGACCCCGCGCGCACCGGTGAGATCCTCGACGCGTTCCTCGACTCCTTCGCGGAACTTCTCCCACACGCGCGGCACCGCGAAGAACAACGTGGGTCGACAGTCGGGGAGGTCGTCGGCGACCGTCGTGAACGAGCGCGCGAACCACGTCTCGCCACCCGCGACGATGACACCGAAGTGGCTGACGCAGCGTTCGGTGATGTGACTGAGCGGCAGGAACGACAAGAAGCGCTCGTCGTGGGTGAGGTGCACGACCGTCGTGATCGCGCGCATCGTCGCCATCAGGTTCGCGTGCGTGATCATGGCGCCCTTGGGCGGCCCGGTGGTCCCGCTCGTGTACACGAGCGTCGCGAGATCGCCGGGCGCGATCGCGTCGCGACGCGCGCGACCGGCATCAGCGTCGTGGGCGAGCGTCCCTCGACCGAGGGCGGCCAGCTCGTCGAGTCCCATCACGGTCGCGTCGTCGTGGCGACCAGTGCCGTCGAGGACGACGATCGTGGTGAGCTCGGGGAGCTCGTCGCGGTGCTCGAGCACCTTGCCGAGCTGCTCGCTGCGTTCGAGGAAGCACACCCGCGCGCCGCAGTGGCCGAGGATGTAGGCGACCTGCTCGCCCGCGCTCGTGGGGTAGATCGGCACGCTCACCGCACCGACCGCCAGGATCGCGAGGTCGGCGACGTGCCACTGCGGGCGGTTGAAGGACAGGATCGACACCCGGTCGCCGGCGTCCACACCCAAGGCGAGCAGCCCGGCCGCGAGCTGGTCGACGGCGGTTCCGTACTCACCCCAGGTGATCGTCTCCCATCCGGCGTCGGTGCGGTGCCGCATGGCGGGCCGATCGGCGCGCCGCGCCACCTGCACGTCGAACTGGTCGAGGATCGTCTGCACACCGGGTTCGAGGTCCACCGCAGCCTCCCGCGCGTCGCCGGTTCGCCGCCCCCAGGAACCCACAGCAGCGGTGGCCGGGACAGTGCCGGACGCGCCCGCCACCGAGGGCCTTCGGTCACCGGCGGTTCGCCGTAGTCTCGCCCGCCATGCGCATCGAGGTCACCCGGCTCGATCCCGACCTGCCGCTGCCGACCGCCCAACACCCCGGCGACGCCGGCCACGACCTCTACGCCCGCACCGACGTCGTGATCCCGCCGCGCGGCGGTCGCGTCCTCGTCCCCACCGGGATCGCGCTCTCGATCCCACCGGGCTACGCGGGCTTCGTCCAACCCCGTTCGGGTCTCGCGCTCCGCCACGGCGTCACCGTCCTCAACGCCCCGGGCCTCATCGACGCGGGCTACCGCGACGAGCTGAAGGTCGTTCTGGTCAACCACGATCCGGAGCAGCCGTTCACGATCACGCGCGGTGAGCGCATCGCGCAGCTCGTGGTGCAGCGCGTCGAGGAGATCGAATGGATCGAGGTCGACGCGCTCGACGCCTCGAGTCGCGACACCGGTGGCTTCGGATCCACCGGTACGTAGTAGACACCGCCTTCTCGGCGCAGCAACGGGGGACACGATGACGAAGCCGTTCCGGTTCGGTGTGCAGATCTCGAATGCCCAGTCGGCCACGGAGTGGCGCGACGTCGCCCGCAAGATGGAAGACCTCGGCTACGCCACGCTGCACATGCCCGACCACTTCCTCGACACGCGCCTCGCGCCGCTGCCGGCCATGGCGATGGCCGCCGCGCACACCACCACGTTGCGCGTGTGCGCGCTCGTGTTCGACAACGACTACAAGCACCC
>DASUMP010000173.1:0-9013 GCA_036277635.1 Acidimicrobiia bacterium
CACGTTCGGATTCCGATCCGCCAACACCTTCGTGATCGCCGCCGTCAACGTCGTCTTCCCATGGTCGATATGACCAATCGTCCCAATGTTCAAATGCGGCTTCGTCCGCTCGAACTTCTCCTTGGCCATCGGAAGACCTCTCACACTGCGCGGCCGGCGGGCCGGGGGTTGACTGGGTTCTTGGTAGCGGAGGCGGGACTCGAACCCGCGACCCCACGATTATGAGCCGTGTGCTCTCACCAACTGAGCTACTCCGCCAAGAGAGCGGGCCGAAGCCCGCTCCACGGAGCCCCCTTACGGACTCGAACCGTAGACCCCTTCCTTACCATGGAAGTGCTCTGCCGACTGAGCTAAGGGGGCGAGACGCCCAGGATAGCGGAGGGCTGCGGCTACGTTCCGGCTCCGTGCCGACCGTCCGTCTCGTGCAGCCCGACGACGCCGAGGCGATCCGCGCGATCTACAACGCCGAGGTCGCCACCTCGACCGTCACGTTCGACCTCGTGCCCCGCACGCTCGACGACCAGCTCACGTGGATCCGCGAGCACTCGGGCGGCCACCCGGCGATCGTGGCGGTCGACGACGCCGGCGAGGTGCTCGGGTTCGCGTCGCTGTCGCCGTACCGTCCGCGCCCCGCGTACGCGCCCACCGTCGAAGACTCGGTCTACGTGCGCCGCGACCAGCGCGGCACCGGCGTCGGCCGGCTGCTGCTCTCCGAGCTCGTCGAGCTCGCGCGGCGCCACGGGTTCCATTCCGTGATCGGCCGGATCGTCGGCGGTCACGAAGCGTCGATCAAGCTCCACGCCGCGTGCGGCTTCGACCAGATCGGGGTGGAGCGTGAGGTCGGCCGCAAGCTCGGCAAGTGGCTCGACGTCGTGCTCATGCAGAAGATGCTCTGACGCGCGGGGTGACGCGGAAACGCCTCCTCGGACGGAGGAGGCGGAGCGTGGTGGGCCGGGTTGGATTCGAACCAACGTAGCGGTAACGCAACGGGTTTACAGCCCGTCCCCTTTGGCCACTCGGGTACCGACCCGCGGGCCGTACGATAGCAGCCGTCTTCTGACGCCTTCCGGGGGAGCAACCACCGTGCCGAGCTTCGACGTCGTGTCCGAGGTCGACATGCAAGAGGTGCGCAACGCGGTCGATCAGGCGCACCGCGAGCTCGCGACGCGCTTCGACTTCAAGGGCACCGACAGCACCGTCGAGCTGAAGGAGCAGGAGATCGAGCTCGAGTCGGCGAGCGAGGAGCGGCTCAAGGCGGTCGCACAGGTGCTCGAGGAGAAGCTGGTGCGCCGCAAGGTGTCGCTCAAGCTGCTCGAGTACGGCAAGGTCGAGGAAGCCACGAAGGGCCGCGCCCGGCAGAAGGTCGCGCTCACGGTCGGCATCTCCTCCGACAAGGCGCGCGAGATCGGGAAGTTCCTCAAGGGCTTGAACCTGAAAGGCGTGCAGCACCAGGTCCAGGGCGACCAGCTGCGCGTCACGGGCAAGAAGCGCGATGACCTGCAGCGCGCGATCCAGGAGATGCGCGAGCACGACTTCGGCGTCCCGCTGCAGTTCACCAACTTCCGCGACTAGCGCCTCTCGCCGCGCGGGAACCTCCCGGCGCGCAGCTCGCGGATCAGCGTGTCGATCGCCCACGCGACGAGTGGACCGGACTCCGAGCCCGGCACGCCGAACTCCTCGCGCATCCGCAGCCACGTCTGCGTGGAGTAGAGGCTCCGCAAGAGCGCGGCGACGCGACGCTGCTCGCGCTCGGTGAGGTCGGGGAACGCGTCGGCGACGGCGCGTCGCAGCTCGGCCGACCGTTCCCGGCTCGCTCGCGAGTAACGACGAGGGTCGGCGTTGAAGACGGCCTCGGCCGCGGCCTCCACCGCGTGCTCGTCGGCGAGCGCCATGTGACGGGGCACGAGTCGCACGAGGTCGTCGAGGGACACGACGTGCGTGTCGTCGCCCTCGATGTCGCCCATCCCGCGCTGGATCCGATCGGCCAGCCCTTCGAGCAGCGCTTGACGGTCGGGGAAGTGGCGATACACCGTGGGCTGCGACACGCCCGCGCGCTCGGCGATCTCGCGGGTCGTGATCTCGTCGGCGCGCCGTTCGGACAGCAGCGCGGTGAGCGCCCCGAGGATCAGCTCGCGCGTGCGCTGCACCTGGCTGTCGCGCAGCGGCGACGAGTAGCGACGTTCCGACATGACGAGAGCAGTATATCTTGACAATAGAACTCTCTCGCCAATAGGGTCCGGCCATGACGGATGACGAGATCACGTTCGCCGCCCCCGGGCCCGGGCAGTGGGAGCTCGACGCGACCCACCGGGGCCGGCGCCCGATCTCGCCGTTCCTGCGCGAGCGCTTCCTCCGCGACGGCAGCGCCGGGTTCACGGCGCTGGCCGAGGGGTACGGGCTGCCGCTCGCCGAGATCCGCGCGGAGCTCGTGCACGGTTGCCTGTACTTCCGTCCGATCGGGATCGGCGAGGGCGACACGCCGAAGCCGCCGCCGCCGGCATGGATCATGAAGCTGCTCGTGCGCGTCCACCCGGAGCTGCGCCGACGGAACAAGGCGGCGGCGCGGGCGTGGTCCGAGCGCCGCTGGCGCCACGAGGTCGACCACTGGTTCGACCGCGAGCGCGCCACCGTCGTCGAACGGAACCTCGAGCACCAGCGCGTCGAAGTCGGCGCGCTCGACGACCGTGCGCTGGTCGACCACGTCGGCGTGCTGCTCGACCACTTCGGGACGCAGGCGCGCCGCAACATGGAGACGCACGGCGGTGATCTCATCCCCGCCGGCGACTTCCTCGCTCACTGCCGCCGCTGGGGCATCGCCGACGCCGAGGCCACCGCGCTGCTCCGCGGCAGCTCCCCGGCGAGCGTCGAGACCGCGTCGCTGCTCGCACCGGTCGCGAAGGCCGTGGCCGACGCGGGATCCGCGCCCGACTCGATCGACGCCGTGCGCGCGCTCGGCGACGACGCGCGCGCCGCCGTCGACGCGTGGGTGGAGCGGCACGCCTGGCGCCTCGTCACGACCGACGACATCGACAAGCCCACGCTCGCGGAGCGTCCGAACCTCCAGCTCGCCGCGTTGCTCGCCGCGGTCGACGCCCCGGGCGATCCCACGCCGCCCGACGCCGAACCGACGCGCGCGAAGGTGCCTGTGACCGAACGCGCCACGTTCGACGCGCTGCTCGCCGAGGCTCGCTACGGGATGCGTCAGCGCGACGACAGCGTCGGCGTCCGCTGGAACTGGTCGGGCGGCTTGCTGCGCCGCGCGCTCCTCGAGGCCGGTCGCCGACTCGTGGCTCGCGGCGCGCTCGAACGCGCCGAGCACGTGGTCGAGCTCGCGGCCGACGAGCTCGGGCCGCTGCTGCTCGACGGGACCGGGCCCGACGCCGCCGCCGTCGCGGCACGCGCCGCGTGGCGCGACCGCGTCGAGGCGGCCCGGGCACCCGACACCCTGGGCGACCCGGAGCAGCCGCCGCCGCTCGACGTGTTCCCCGCGCCCCTCGCGCGCGCGACGGCCGCGCTGCTCGCGGTGCTCGAGGCCGAGGGTCTCAGCGCGACGCCGTCGGGCGACGGCATCTCCGGCACCGGCATCGGCACGACCACGTACCGCGGCGTCGCCCGGGTGGCCACGAGCGCCGACGACGCGCTCGACCGGCTCGAGCCGGGCGACGTGCTCGTCGCGCCGTTCACCGGACCGGCGTACAACTCGATCCTGCCGATGCTCGGCGCGCTCGTGGTGGACGCGGGCGGCACGATGTGCCACGCGGCGATCGTCGCCCGGGAGTTCGCGCTGCCCGCCGTCGTCGGCGCGACCGGCGCGACGACCCACATCCCCGACGGCGCGCTCGTCGAGGTCGACCCGGTGGCCGGGCGCGTCGCGGTGGTCGGCTGACGAGCGCGGCTGACGCCCGCGGCGAGTGCCGCGGGCGCCAGCTCCCCACACCGTTGCCGACGATCGGATCAGCTCAGATCGTCGCGTCCTTCGGCGTGCGCAGTGCGTGCAGGTAGCCCAACAGCGCGAACAGGAACAGCAGCGCCGCGCCGATGAAGCTGATGGTCATCGCGAACTCGGCTTCCTGACCGAGCTGCCAGAAGCCGTAGGTCGTGAGCAGCAGACCGCGCAGCGTCTCACCCTTGAACACCGTCTCACGCGTCTCGTTGATCGCTTCGATGTTGTCGGGCGGCGGGTCCTGGCGCTGCAGGTTGCCGAGCTCGGCGTACGTGAGTCCCCACAGGCTCTCGTCCTCGCCGGTCGCCTTGAGGTGCAAGCCGATGAACTCGTCGGCGTAGACGCGGGCCTTGTCGCCGTTGTCGACCGCCTCGCCGGCGTACTTCACCAGCCCGGGCTGCTCCTTCTCTTCGTCGGTGAGCGCTTCGGCCGGCTTGAAGTTGATCTTCTGCTGGCTGAGCTGGTCGCTCACCGTGTTGTTGGCGAAGTCACGCTGGTCCTTCAGGTAGAGACCGAAGACCAGCAGCACGACCGCGAGGATGAGCCCCGCGGTGCTGATGAGGACATCGAAGTGCTTGCGTTGCATGGGGAACTCCCGGTGCCGTCGAACCGCGCGTACGTGACGATCCTCACCACGTTCCCGGAGGGGATGCAGGGCCGAAGGACCCGAGCGACCACCCCGCTGGTCGGGGGCTGGCAGGGTCGGATGGAAGACTCGGGTTCCGGGTCCGGTGTTGCACATCGCTCGTCTGCGGTGTCGTAGTGGGTGACAGCGACGAAAGCAGGCCGGTGGGAGTCGAGGAACGCTGGGGAGCGGAGCGGATCCGCGAGCTGCGCGAGCTGTACCCGCCGCTCCGGCGCTACGCCGCGGTCGTGGGCCGGTCGGATGTCGACCCCGACGACCTCGTCCAGCAGGCGTTCACGGAAGTGCTGGCCCGCGACCCACACGTGATCCAGAACCTTGGTGCGTACGTGCGCCGGACGATCGTGAACCTCGCGAGCAACGAACGACGGCGCACACGCCGAGCCGTGCTCGCGGCGTCGACGTTGGTGACCGATGGGGTCGCTCGCGACGACTACCCGAGCGAGCTCGCCGATCTGCTCGCCCTCGCGCCACGCGATCGCGCGTTGCTGTACCTCGTCGAGGTCGAAGGCGCGACCACTGAAGAAGCCGCGGTCGCCGTCGGGATGCGCGCGCCCGCGGCGCGCATGGCGCTCACGAGAGCAAGACGGCGGCTGCGCGGCGAGCACGTGAGAGAGGAACCGGCATGAGTGAACTGCGAGAGCAGCTCGAGCGCCTCGCGGCGCGGGGCGCGCCCGGTCGCGGTGCCGACGCGGTCGTCGCCGCCGCGATCGACGCGGCCGATCGAGGCGATGCATGGGTCGACCAGCCGACACGAGGAGCCCGCTCGATGGACGACGATCTCGAACCGATCGATCTCGAGGACGTCGTCGTGGGCCGTCCCGCGCGTCGCGGACGGAAGCCGTTCCGCGCGCTGGCGGCCGCCGGCCTCGCGGCGCTCGTCGGCGTCGGCGTGCTCGCGGTCTCCGCGTTGACCGGCGGCGGCGCGAGCTCGGCGGAAGAAGCGGTGCGCAAGCTCGCCGACGCGATCGACGCCGAGGACCCGCTCGCGGCCGCCGACGTGCTCGCGCCGTCGGAGGTGCGGAGCCTCCGCAGCACGCTCGACGAGGCGAGCCGCCGCGCCGCGGAGCTCGAGCTCGTCGAGACCGCGAGCTCGCCGCTCGCGGGCATCGATCTCTCGGTCGACGACCTCGAGCTCGACGGCGAATCCCTTGCCGACGGGTTCACGCGCGTGTACCTGCGCGGCGCGATCCGCGGGTCCACCGACGTCACCGACTTCTCGGAGCTCGTGCAGCGAGCGATCGACGACCCGTCGGGGTCCTCGGATGCGGTCGACCTGCGCGACCTCAGCCCGGCCGGGATCGACCCGTTCGTGGTCGCGGTGCGCGAGGACGGGCGCTGGTACGTGAGCGCGGCGTACACCGTGCTCGAGTACATCCGCGAGGCGAACGACGCCGGACCGGCCGACTACGGATCCGCCGTCGCCTCGGCCGCCGAGCTCGGCGCCGAGTCGCCGGAAGCCGCCGCACGCGCGATGGTCGACGCCCTCGCGGCGGAGGACTGGACGCGAGCGTTCTCGCTGCTCCCGCCCGACGAGATCCCGGTCTACGACTACCGCAGCGTGTTCGCCGAGCTCCTCGCCGACACGGAGACCGACTTCGGAGTCGACGAGTGGAGCGCGACCGCCGCGATCGACGGCGACGAAGCGCTCCTGACGGTGCACGGAAGCGGCCGGTTCGGCGACGGCGAACGCTGGGAGCTCACCGACGAGTGCCTGCGCATGACGTACACGTACGAGGGCTACGTCGACGAGGAGTTCCCCGAGTACTCGCAGGACCCGTACACCGACACCACGGGGATCTGTTTGTCGGGATCGGGCGCGTTCCCGTACTCGTTCTTCTTCGACGCGACCGGCGACGACAGCGGCAGCGTGACCGTGCGCGCCGTCCGTCAGGACGGCCGGTGGTTCCTCAGCCCGGTGGGCACCACGCTCGACAAGCTCGACCAGTGGGTCGGCAACTTCGACGAGCGCTCGCTGTACACGATGCTCGACCTCCCCGAAGAGCTCGACGCCGAGGGCACTGTCACCGTCGGCGAGCCGATCTCCGCCGAGGCAAACGCCGCGTGGCTCATGTACACCTACCAGTTCGCGGGCACCGAGGGGCAACGCATCGTCGGGCAGTTCGCCACCGAGCAGTCGCGCTCCGAGACGTTCGGCAGCTACGGCGACGTCCGCATCGTGCACGCCGACGGGCGCACGTTCGACGAGGGATGGTCGATCGACGGGTACCCCGTGACGCTGCCCGAGACCGGGGAGTATCTGATCGTCGTGCAGACCTTCGCGCCCGGGCCGTACACGCTCACGATCTGGGACGAAGCCGATGCGCCCGCCGGCGTGGTCGTGTACGGCTCCGACGCGGGCACCATCGACGAGAACGGCAACTACTGCTACCAGCCGGCACCGGGCGAAGAGGTCTGCGAGCTCGTCGCCGCTGATCCTGGAGGTGGAACGACCGTGACGTCGATCGCGGTTCCGGACGAGTGAACCGCGCTTCGAGATCGGCCGACGCCGTCGCCGTCGCGGGCGGCGGCGCGCTGTTGGGCTCCGCGTTCGCGCACTGGGTGCGGCGCGGCCCGGGACACTCGCTGCGAGGTCACGAGCTCGTCGACGCGATCGTCGGGCTCGGCGACACCCTCCCCGGGCTCACCGGTGCGCGGCTCACGGTGCTCTGGTACCTCGTACCGGCGTCGGGTGCGCTCACGTGGATCGTGATCGCGCTGACCGGCGCCGCGAGCCGCACCGCGCGCGTCTTCGCCGTGGTCACCGTCGTCGTGACCGCCGCGACCGTCGCCGCCTTCGTACGGATGACGAGCGTGAGCTCGCTCGGCGCCGGAGCGTGGCTCGCGCTCGGCGGCGCCGCGCTCGTGGCGATCGCGACGTTCGCGCTCGCTCGGGAGTCCTCAGACGCGTGAGGGGCTGCGGAGGCGGCGGATGCGCTCTTCGGTGGGCGGGTGCGTCGTGAAGAGGTTCGCGAACTGCGCCTTGCGACCGGTGAGCGGGTTGATGATGTAGGCCTGCGCCTGGGCCGGGTTGACGTCCATCGGGACGCGCTTCGCGTACACCTCGATCTTCTCGAGCGCCCGCGCGAGCGGTTCGCCGTCGCCGCCGAGGAGAGCCGCACCACCACGATCGGCTTCGTACTCGCGCGACCGGGAGATCGCCATCTGGATCAGCCCGGCCGCGAGCGGAGCGAGGAGGATCAGCAGCAGCGAACCGATGACGTTGTTGTCGTCGTCGCGGCTGCCGCCGCCGAACAGCGCCCCGAACATCGCGATGCGGGCCACGAACATGATCGCCATCGCGACCGCGGCAGCGACCGACGAGATGAGGATGTCGCGGTGGCGGACGTGGGAGATCTCGTGCGCGAGCACCCCGCGCACCTCGTCCTGGTCGAGCGCCTGCAGGAGGCCCTGGGTGACCGCGACGGCGGCGTGCGCGGGGTTGCGTCCGGTCGCGAACGCGTTCGGCTGCGCCGACGGGCTGACGTAGAGCCGCGGCATCGGCATGTCGGCGCGCTGCGTGAGGTCGCGCACCATCGCGTACAGCTGCGGGGCTTCCTGCTCCGTGACCGGCTTCGCGCCGGACGATGCGATCGCGAGCTTGTCGGAGAACCAATAGGAGCCGCCGACGAACACCAACCCGAGGATCAGGCCGATCGTGAGACCGCTGGTGCCGAAGAGGGACCCGATGCCGAGGAACAGGCCGCCGAGCGCGGCGAGGAGGACGGTCGTCTTCAGTGTGTTCTTGAACATGACTGCATCACCTGCCGTTCGGAACACCGTCACGGTACCCGCGTCTTCCCGAGAGATCGGTCAACGATCGGGGGGCGCATTCAGACGTTCAGTCGTAGTACCCCGAGTGGATGTAGATGCACGGGATGCCCTCGGCACGGAACATGGCGACGTTGCGGCGGTCGTCCTCGAAGGCGAGCCGGGGATCGAAGCCGTAGGACCGCAGCTCCCACACGGTCGACTGCTTGAAGTCGCGGGAGAGCTCGTAGTCGCCCCACGGGCGCATGATCAGCAGGTCCCAGCGGATCCGGTACCGGCGCAGCCACGCCTCGGTGAGGTGGTGCACGCGGTTCGGCCGCGCGGTGAGCAGCACGATGCGCAGCTCCGGCTCCAAGAGGTCGAGCAGCGCCTTCACCTCTTCGATGACCGGGTCGTCGCCGCACGCGTCGAAGAACGCGCGCCAGTCGCGCCGAGGGGCTTCGAGGTAGTGCTGGCGGGTCGACGCGTCGGAGAGCACGCCGTCGATGTCGACGACGACGCACGGCGCGCCGGGCACCGGCTCGGTGTGCCAGGTCCAGTGCTCGGGGACGGGTCGCAGGCCCGGCGCGGCGGTCACTCGTCGTCGGCGGCGCCCTGCGCGCCGAGGTACCGGGCCTTGATGCCGTCGACGACCGTGGGGTCGGCGAGCGTGGTCG
>DASUMP010000174.1:0-5761 GCA_036277635.1 Acidimicrobiia bacterium
CGACCACCACCGCCAGGGACGTTCGGCCGGTCGGATCAGCGCGGAGGGACGCTCACGAACGGGCTGCCGGGGACGGAGAAGCGCCACAGGGACTCGTCGCCGCGGCCCGGTGCGATGCCGATGCGACGCGAGACGAGCGGACGCGACGGCGGTGCGGTCCCGTCGTCGATCACACGGATCGAACCCCGGGTGACGTCGACGCCGTCGTGACGCTTGTCGAAGCCGAACGCCTGCGCGAGCTTGCCGGGACCGGAGCACAGGTCGCGGTCGCGTCGCGCCTTCACGCGCCGCTCGTACATCGTGGCGAGGCCGTCGAGCGGCACCGCGCCGCGCAGCAGCACCGCGTGCGGCTGCCGGCCGGGCCCGCACACGAGGTTGGAGCACCAGTGCATCCCGTAGGTGAAGTACACGTAGAGATGCCCGGGGCGTCCGAACATCGACGCGTTGCGCGGCGTCTCGCCCCGGTACGCGTGGCTGCCGGGATCGTCGCGGCCGCAGTACGCCTCGACCTCGACGAGACGCGCCGCGAGCCGACCGCGCTCGGGGTCGTCGTGGACGAGCACCTTGTGCAGCAGCTCGGGCGCGACCGCGAGCGCGTCGCGGTCGTAGAAGCGGCGCGGGAGCGTCCGTGCGCTCACGGCGACAGCGCGGCGGCCTGCTCTTCGAGTCGCTGGCGGGCCCGTCCCAGCTGACGCTCCACCGGCTCCGGGCCGGCACCCCCGGGCGTGATGCGCCGCTGGACGCCGGCGCCGGGCTCGAGCATCGGGAGGACGTCGGGGCCGAGGCGCGGGTCGGTCATCACGAGCTCGTCGAGCGGCACGCCGCGCTCGACCGACTGACGCACGAGCGCGCCCACGATCGCGTGCGCTTCGCGGAACGGCAGACCGCCGCGCACGAGGTGCTCGGCGAGGTCAGTCGCGGCCAGCAGCGGCGAGTCGGCGGCGGTCGCCATCCGGTCGTCGACGAACTCGATCGTGTCGAGCAGGCCGGCGAGGGCGCTGAGCGTGCCGCGGCACACGTCGATGGCGTCGAACAGCGGTTCCTTGTCTTCTTGCAGGTCGCGGTTGTACGCGAGCGGCAGGCCCTTGAGCGTGGCGAGGAACCCGGTGAGGTGACCGAGCAGCCGACCGGCGCGACCGCGCGCCAGCTCGGCGATGTCGGGGTTCTTCTTCTGGGGCAGCATCGACGAACCGGTCGAGTACGCGTCGGCGAGGCGGACGAAGCCGAACTCCTCGCTCGACCACAGCACGATCTCCTCGCCGATGCGCGACGCGTGCACCTGGGTGAGCGTCGCGGTGAACAGCGCCTCGGCGACGAAGTCGCGGTCGCCGACCGCGTCGAGCGAGTTCTCGAACACGTGGCCGAAGCCGAGCTCGCGGGCGGTGAACTCGGGATCGAGCGCGAGCGACGACCCGGCGAGCGCGCCGGCACCGAGGGGCGAGACGTCGGCGCGTCGGAGGCAGTCGCGCCACCGGTCGAAGTCGCGGGCGAAGGCCCAGAAGTGCGCGAGCAGGTGGTGCGCGAGCATCACCGGCTGCGCGCGTTGCAGGTGCGTGTAGCCGGGGAGGTAGGCGCCGCCGGCTTCGTCGGCCCGCCGCACGAGCACGGTCTGGAGCTCGTGGAGCCGGCGGATCGTCGCGGCGCCTTCGCGCCGCAGCCACAGCCGGAGATCGAGCGCGACTTGGTCGTTGCGACTACGTCCGGTGTGCAGCTTCGCGCCCGCCGGCCCGGCGAGCTCGGTGACACGCCGCTCGATCGCGGTGTGGATGTCTTCGTCGGTGGGGACGAACGCGAACGCGCCCGACTCGAGCTCGGTCTCGACGCGGTCGAGTGCGCCGAGGATCATCACGCGCTCGTCGTCGGCGAGGAGTCCGGCGCGGGCCAGCATCGCGACGTGCGCGCGCGACCCCGCGAGGTCGTCGGGGGCGAGCCGCCGGTCGTAGTCGAGGCTCACCGTGTACGCGAGGAGCTCGGCGGCGGGCCCTTCCCCGAAGCGGCCGTGCCACAGCGGCTGACCGCCGCCGTTCGGCTCGGCGCGCTCGTCGCGGTTGGGGCTCATCGGGACCCCGGACCTTGGCGACGCGACCACGTCTCGACCGACAGGCCCCACAGGCGCACGAAGCCGGCCGAGTCCTCGTGGCGGAACGAGTCCTCGGCGTCGTAGGTGGCGAGGTCGTGGTCGTAGAGGCCGCGCGCGGCGCGTCGACCCACGGCGTGACAGCGGCCCGGTTCGAGGCGGAGGCGCACCTCGCCGGTGACGTGGCGCTGCGTCTCGCGCATGAACGCGTCGAGCGCACCCATGAGCGGCGAGTGCCACAGTCCGTCGTAGATGAGCTCGGCGACTCGGATCTCGAGGCGCTGCTTCTCGCGCGCGACGTCGCGCTCGAGCGTGATGCCCTCGAGGTCTTGGTGGGCGAGGATCAACGCGAGCGACCCGGGGCACTCGTACACCTCGCGGCTCTTGATGCCGACACGACGGTTCTCGACCATGTCGATGCGTCCGAAGCCGTACGAGCCCGCGAGCTCGTCGAGCCGCTCCACGAGCGTCACGAGATCGACGCGGGCGCCGTCGAGCGCGACGGGGACGCCTTCGTCGAACTCGACGACGAGCTCGGTCGGTTCCGCGGGCGCGTCGTGCGGATCGCGGGTGAGCGTGAACGGTTCGGCGGGCGCGGCCGACCACGGGTTCTCGAGCACCCCGCACTCGATGGCGCGTCCCCACATGTTCTCGTCGATCGAGTACAGCTTCTCCTTCGTCGCGGTGATCGGGATGTCCCACTGCGCGGCGAGGTCGATGCAGTCGGCGCGCGTGAGCCCCCAGGTGCGGACGGGCGCGAGCACCTCGAGGTCGGGCGCGAGCACTCGGGTCGACACCTCGAAACGCACCTGGTCGTTGCCCTTGCCGGTGCAGCCATGCCCGACGGCGTCGGCGCCGTGGCGGCGCGCCGAGGCGACGAGGTGCTCCACGATGACCGGGCGCGACAGCGCGGAAACCAGCGGGTACTTGCCTTCGTAGAGGGCGTTGGCGCGCAGCGCGGGGACGAGGAAGTCGCGCGCGTACTGCTCGCGCGCGTCGATGACCTCGACTTCGACGGCGCCGGCCGCAATCGCGCGCTCGCGGATCGCGTCGGCTTCGCCGTGCTGCAGCTGGCCGACGTCGACGGCGCACGCGACGACCTCGACGTCCCACTGTTCACGCATCCAGCGCACGGCCACGGACGTGTCGAGTCCGCCGGAGTACGCGAGCACCACTCGCTTCGCCACTACGGGTCCTTCCCTTGCTCCGTTGAGTCCTACAGGCCCGCCATCGCGGCGAGCTCGGCGCCGACGGCGGCACCACCGGCCGACTCCCGACACACGATGAGGATCGTGTCGTCGCCGGCGACGGTGCCCAGGATCGTCGGCAGCGACGCCCGATCCAACGCGGACGCGACCACGTGCGCGCTCCCGGGCGGGGTGCGCAGCACGACGAGGTTGGCGCTGTGCGCGACCTCGACGACGAACTCGCCCATGAGGCGGCGCAGGTGGTCGTCGCCCGAACCGCGATCCTTCGTGTACTCGGGGATCGCGTACGCCATCGCGCCGCCGGGGATGCGCACCTTCACCGCGCCGAGGTCTTCGAGGTCGCGACTCACCGTTGCTTGGGTCGCGACCACGCCTTCGGCTTCGAGCAGCTGGACGAGCTGCGCCTGGCTCGACACCGGGTGCTCCTCCAAGATGCGCAAGATGCGGTGGTGTCGTTGGGGCTTGCCGAGCGCGGCCATCACGCTCCCTCGTCGAGCAGGTCGGCGAGCAGCGCGCGCGCCGAGTCCATCCGGTTCGCCGCTTGTTGCCACACGAGCGACCGCGGCCCGTCGATGACGCTCGCCGCGACCTCCTCGCCGCGGTGCGCGGGCAGACAGTGCAAGAAGACGGCGTCGGGATCGGCGCTGTCGAACAACGCGTCGTCGACGGTGTACCCGGCGAACGCTTGCAGCCGCGCCGCGCGCTCGTCCTCCTGGCCCATCGACGTCCACACGTCGGTGTAGACCGCGTGCGCGCCGCGCACCGCGTCGTACGCGTCGGCGTGCAGCTCGACGACGCCCCCGAGGTTCCGCACCGCGTCGACCACGCCGTCGTCGAGCTCGTAGCCGGGCGGCGACGCGACCGCGATCTCGATGCCGCACATCGCGCTGGCGTAGGCGAGCGACGCGGCGACGTTGTTCCCGTCGCCCACGAACGCCACCCGCCGGCCGGCCACGTCACCGAAGTGCTCGCGCAGCGTGAGGACGTCGGCGAGCGCCTGGCACGGGTGGGCCCGGTCGGAGAGGAGGTTCACGACCGGGACGTCGACGACCGCGGCCATTCGCTCGAGGGTGCGGTGGTCGAACACCCGGGCCGTGATCACCCGGGCGAAGCCGGCGAAGGTGCGGGCGACGTCTTCGACCGTCTCGCGGGTGTCGAGACCGACCTCCTCGCCGCGCACGTACATCGCGTGCCCGCCGAGCGTCGCGATCGCCATCTCGATCGATACGCGGGTGCGGGCCGACGGCTTCTCGAACAGCGCGACCGCACCCGCACCGGCGAGCAGCGGCGGGACGCTCGCCGGGTCGTGCTTCCACGCCAGCGCGCGTGCGAGGAGCGCGTCGAGACGCGCGGTGTCGAGATCGTCGATCTCCAGGAAGTGTCGGGTCACGGCGTCGTCTCCTCCCCCACCGCGACGATCGCCGCAGCGACGATCGCGACGGCTTCGTCGATCTCGGCGTCGCTCACGAGCAACGGCGGCGCGAAGCGCAGCGCCGTGGGCGTCACCGCGTTCACGACGAGTCCACGAGCGAGGCATTCGGTGGCGACCGCGCCCGCGGCGACGCCGGGGTCGAGCTCGGCGGCGATCAGCAGTCCGAGCCCGCGCACCGCGGCGACGCCGGCGAGGGCGCCGAGCGCGTCGGTGAGCCGAGCGCCCGCGCGCTCGGCGCGGGCAGGGACGTTCTCGGCTTCCATGACGTCGAGCACCGCGAGCGCGGCGCGCGCGGCGAGCGGTTGGCCGCCGAACGTGCTCGCGTGGTCGCCGGGCCGGAACGCGGCGGCGACGTCGCGGCGCGCCCAGCACGCCCCGATCGGCATGCCGTTGCCGAGCGCCTTCGCCATCGTCACGACGTCGGGGCGCACCCCGCTGTGCTCCATCCCGAACCACCGTCCGGTGCGCCCGAGGCCGGTCTGGACCTCGTCGACCACGAGGAGCGCTTCGCGCTCGTCGCACAGGGTGCGCACCGCTTCGAGGTACTCGGGCGGCGCGACGTGGACGCCGCCTTCGCCCTGCACGGGTTCGAGCATCACCGCGCACACGCGCTCGTCGAGCGCGCTCGCCAGCGCGTCGACGTCGCCGAACACCACGTGGCGAAAGCCCGACGGCAGCGGTTGGAACGGTTCGTGCTTCTGCGGTTGACCGGTCGCCGCCAACGTGGTGAGCGTCCGGCCGTGGAACGACCCGAACGCGGTGACGACGTGGTAGCGCTCGGGCCCGCCGTGGGTCTGCCCGTGGCGGCGCGCGAGCTTGATCGCGCACTCGTTCGCCTCCGCGCCCGAGTTGGCGAAGAACACCTGACCGCCGCCGCCGAGCCGGACGTCGAGCCGCTGCGCGAGTCGGGGCTGCACGTCGTTGTAGTAGAGGTTCGACACGTGCAGCAGCGTCTCGGCTTGCTCGGCGATCGCCCGCGCGACGTCGGGGTGCGCGTGGCCGAGCGACACGACCGCGAGCCCGGAGAGGAAGTCGAGGTAGCGC
>DASUMP010000175.1:0-2211 GCA_036277635.1 Acidimicrobiia bacterium
GCAGCACCTCGGGCGCGTCCCCACTGACGCGGAGCTCGCGCCCTACTGGCGGCGCGTGTGCGAGCACAACCGCGAGCGGGTGCGCTCGCGCGACGTCGACCTGGTGTTCCCCGGCGAGATCATCGTTGTCCCCGAGCCCCGAGCCGCGCGTCCTTGACCCTGACACGCGTGTCAGGCACACTCCGCGCCCACTCGCAACGAGGAGCAGGCATGGGCGCGCTGGACGGGAAGGTCGCGATCGTCACGGGAGCGGGTCGCGGCATCGGACGGGGCGAAGCCCGCCTGCTCGCGGCCGAGGGTGCGCAGGTCGTGGTGAACGACGTCGGCGCCGCGCGCGAGGGCGACGGAACCGATGCGACCCCCGCGCAGGAAGTCGTCGACGAGATCGTGGCCGACGGCGGCGCCGCGGTGGCGAACACCGACGACATCGCGTCGTTCGCCGGCGCGGAGCGTCTCGTCGCGCAGGCCGTCGACACGTACGGGAAGCTCGACATCCTCGTGAACAACGCCGGCATCCTGCGCGACGCCATGAGCTTCAACATGGACGAGTCCGCGTGGGACTCGGTCATCCGCGTGCACCTCAAGGGTCACTTCGCGCCGTGTCATTTCGCCGCCAAGCACTGGCGGGCGCGCGCGAAGGCGGGCGAAGACGGGCTGAGTGGACGGATCATCAACACCGCGAGCGAGTCGGGCCTGTTCGGCAACGCCGGGCAAGCGAACTATGCGGCCGCGAAGTCGGGCATCGTGTCGATGACCGTCGTCCTCGCGCGCGAGCTCGCGAAGTACGGCGTGACCGCGAACGCGATCGCGCCCCGCGCCCGCACGCGCCTCACCGCCACCGTCGGGGGCGCCGACAGCTTCATGGCGCCGAAGGAAGGCGAGTACGACCCGTGGGACCCCGACAACATCGCGCCCACCGTCGGGTTCCTCGCGAGCGACGCCGCCGCCGACATCTCCGGCCAGGTGTTCGTCGTGTGGGGGGCGCGCGTCTACCTCATGGCGCCGTGGCAGCTCGCGGCCACGCTCGATCGCGGCGACGCGCGCTGGACGGTGGCCGAGCTGATCGAGCGCAAGGGCGAGCTGTTCGCCGACCGGTCGAGCGCGATCCCGCCGATGGGGTTCGGCTTGTGAGCGGGCGATGAGCGACGGACCCGCCGGACCGCTCCTGGTCGACCAGCTGCGGTTCATGGCCGCGCGGCATCCCGACGAGCCTGCGTACCGCGATCTCGACGCCACGGCGGCACTGACCTTCGCGGCGTGGGAGGAGCAGTCGAACCGCGTCGCCCGCTGGCTCGTCGAGCGCGGCGTCGCGCCGGGCGACCGCGTGTCGGTGTACCTCCCGAACGAAGAAGCCCTGCACTGGATCGTGGCGTACGCCGCAGTGCACAAGGCGGGCGCCGTCGCGGTCCCCACCAACACGCGCCTGTCGACCCGCGAGCTCGCCGCGATCCTCGGCCACGCCGAGATCGCGGCGCAGATCACCTGCGACGCGCTGCTCGCTTCGACGCGCGAGGTGCGCACCGCGGTTCCGTCGTGGACCGCCACGCTCACGACCGGGCGCGCGAGCGACGACGCCGACGGTTGGGACGACGCGCTCGCGTGTTCTGGCGACGAGTTCCAGGTGCGCATCGGCGTCGACGACCTCGCCGACATCATGTACACGTCGGGAACGACCGGTCTGCCGAAGGGAGTGGCCGTTCGCCACCGCGACGTCGCGATGATCCCGAACAACGCGCCGACGTGGACCGGCCGGACGTGGCTGCACGGCGCGCCGATGTTCACGTTCGCGGGCATCGCGTTCATCTACAACCCGATGAAGATGGGGCTCAGCGGCCTCTACCTCCCGAAGTTCCACGTCGACCGTTGGTTCGACGCGATGGAAGCCGACCGACCGATGATGGTGTTCCTCGTCCCCGCGATGGCCGAGCTGATCACTGCGCACCCGCGCTTCGCGACCGCCGACCTGTCGTGCGCGATGTCGGTGTCGATCGGGAGCGCGCCGCTCGCCCCCGCGACGCTGCTCGCGCTCCAGGACAAGATGCCCGACGCCACCGTGTCGAACAGCTACGGCCTCACCGAAGCAGGCCCCGCGTACATCGTCATGCCGAAGGACGAGATCCGCAACCGCATCGGGTCGGTCGGCAAGCCCATGCCGCCGATGGAGGTGAAGATCGTCGATCCGGCGACCGGCGAGGAGTGCGCTCCGGGCGT
>DASUMP010000176.1:0-4057 GCA_036277635.1 Acidimicrobiia bacterium
GCGCCACGTTCCATCCCGAGCTGTCCGGCGACCTGCGCGTCCACCAGCTCTTCCTCGCGACACTGCGCGTGTCGCGCTGATCCGGAGGACTGCCGTGAGCGGCCATTCCAAGTGGCACTCGATCAAGCACAAGAAGGGCGCCGCCGACAAGGCGCGCGGCAAGCTGTTCGCGGTGCTCATCCGCCAGATCGAGGTGGCGGCGCGCGCCGGTGGTGGCGATCCCGACTCCAACGCCACGTTGCGCACGATGATCGGCAAGGCGCGCGACAACTCGGTGCCGATGGACACGATCCAGCGGGCGATCCGCCGCGGCACCGGCGAGGAAGAGGGCGTCACCTACGAGTCGGTCACCTACGAGGGCTACGCGCCCGGCGGCGTCGCCGTGATCGTGCAGTGCCTCACCGACAACCGCAACCGCACCGGCGCCGAGATCAAGAACCTGTTCAGCCGCAACGGCGGGAACTTCGCCGAGCCCGGCGCGGTCGCCTGGCAGTTCGAGCGCAAGGGCGTGCTCACCCTCGACAAGGCGATCATCGGCGAAGACGACCTGATGCTGCTCGCCGCCGACGCCGGCGCCGAAGACGTGGTCGACCTGGGCGACGAGTGGCAGGTGGTCACGCCGCCGACCGAGCTGCACGCGGTGCGCACCGCGATCGAGGCGGCCGGGACGGCGGTGAAGACCGGCGACCTCACGATGCAACCCACCACCGCGGTCGCCCTCGACGAGAGCGGCGCGCGCTCGGTGTTGCGTCTGGTCGACGCACTCGAAGACCACGACGACGTCGAGGCCGTCTACGCCAACTTCGACATCCCCGACGCCGTGCTCGAAGCAGTGAGCAGCTGAGCGATGGATCCCGAGCGCGCCCGCGACCACCTGCGCCTCCACCACCGGGCGGTGCTCGCCACCCGCCGCGCCGACGGACGCCCGCAGCTGTCGCCGGTCGTCGCCGCGGTCGACGACGACGGGAATGTCGTGATCAGCACCCGCGAGACCGCGATCAAGACCAAGAACGCGCGCCGCGACCCGCATGTCTCCTTGTGCGGCTTTGCCGACGACTTCTTCGGGGAGTGGGTGCAGATCGACGGCACTGCGACCGTCGTCTCGCTCCCGGAGGCTATGGACCGGCTCGTCGACTACTACCGGAAGGTCTCCGGCGAACACCCCGACTGGGACGAGTACCGCGACGCGATGCGCGACCAGCGCCGCGTCGTGCTGCGGATCACGATCGACGACGCCGGCCCCGACGTCGCGGGCTGACCGACGCGGCCCGGCAGGCCCGCGCTCTAGTCTGCGCCCGACCCAGACGGCGACCGGGAGTCAGACCCTCCATGCGGATCGCGATGACCGTCAACGGCGGCGTGCAGGAGCACGACGTCGAGCCGCGCACGTTGCTCGTGCAGTACCTGCGGGAGCCGTGCGGCCTCACCGGCACGAAGGTCGGCTGTGACACCTCGTCGTGCGGTGCGTGCACGGTGCTCGTCGACGGGGAGTCGGTGAAGTCGTGCACGATGCTCGCTGCCCAAGCCGACGGCGCGTCGATCACCACGATCGAAGGCCTCGCCGCCGACGGTGAGCTGCACCCGGTGCAGCGGGCGTTCCACGAGCACCACGGGTTGCAGTGCGGCTTCTGCACAGCGGGCATGGTGATGGCCGCGGTGTCGTTGCTCGAAGAGGTGCCGAACCCCACCGAGCGCGACGTGCGCCTCGGCCTCGAAGGCAACCTCTGCCGCTGCACCGGCTACCACAACATCGTGCAGGCGGTGCTCGCCGCCGCGGGCGGCACCGGGAGCGCCGAGTGATCCCCGCGCCGTTCGAGTACCAGCGCGCCGACTCGCTCGACGGCGCGATCGCCGCGCTGACCGAGCACGGCGACGAAGCGAAGCTGCTCGCGGGCGGCATGTCGCTGTTGCCGCTCATGAAGCTGCGGCTGGCCACACCGACGGTGCTCGTCGACGTGGGCCGGTTGCGCGACTTGTCGTACGTGCGCGACGGCGGCGACCACGTCGCGATCGGCGCGCTCACCCGGCACCGCGACCTCGAGACCAACGACGTGCTCGCCGCGCACTGCGGCGTGCTGCGCGCGGTCGCGGCGCAAGTCGGCGACAACCAGGTGCGCCACCGCGGCACGATCGGCGGGTCGGTCGCGCACGGCGATCCCGCGTCGGATCTGCCGGCGGCGCTCGTGGCCCTCGACGCCACGTTCGTGGCGCGCGGGCCGGCGGGGGAGCGCACGGTCGCGGCGACCGAGTTCTTCCACGGCTTCCTCGAGACCGCGCTCGGCGCCGACGAGCTGCTGACCGAGATCCGCGTCCCGAAGAGCGGTCCCGGCAACTTCGCCTACGAGAAATTCAACCGGCGCGCCCAGGACTGGGCGATCGTCGGCGCGGTCGCCGCCCACGTCGACGGCGCGGCGCGCGTCGCGCTGGTGAACATGGGGTCGGTGCCGGTGCGCGCGACCGCGGTCGAAGCCGCCCTCGCGTCGGGCGCGTCGATCGCCGACGCCGCGCAGCACGCCGCCGAGGGCACCGAGGCGCCTGCCGACCTGAACGCGTCGTCGGAGTACCGCGAGCACCTCGCGCGCGTGCTCACGCGCCGGGCGTTGGAAGCCGCCGCCGGGTGAGCCGCCTCGCGGCGGCGGTCCTCGCGGCCGGCACCGGCTCGCGGTTCGGGGCGGTCACGAAGCCGCTCGCCCCGTTCGCGGGCGAGCCGCTCGTGCTGCACGCGACGCGCGCCGCGCTCGAGAGCGGGCTCGCCCCGGTCGTGGTGGTGGTCGGGCACGACGCGGCCGCCGTGACCGCCGTGCTCCCGCCCGAGGTCGAGGCCGTGTCCAACGAAGGCTTCGCCTCCGGGATCGCGTCGAGCCTGCAGTGCGCGCTCCGCGCGCTCGCCGCGCGCGCGGTCGACGGGGTCGTCGTCGGCCTCGCCGACCAGCCGCTCGTCGGCGCCCACGCCTACCAGCGGGTCGCCGCTGCCTACGATGACGGTGCTCGTCTCGCGGTCGCCACCTACGGCGGTCGGCGAGCGAACCCGGTGCTCGTCGGTCGCGAGCACTGGGCCGAAGCGCTCGAGCTCACCGGCGACGAAGGTGCGCGCGTCGTCATGCGGCGCCACCCGGTCGTCGAGGTCGACTGCGACGGCACCGGTGACCCGACCGACATCGACACACCCGCCGACTTGGCCGCGTTGGAGGCCCGATGGAGATCAACGACAGCTTCCGAGTGAGCACGCCGATCGCGCAGACCTGGGACGTGCTCCTCGACATCGAGCGCATCGCGCCGTGCCTGCCGGGGGCGCAGCTCCAAGAGATCGAAGGCGACGAGTACCGCGGCCTCGTGAAGGTGAAGGTCGGTCCGATCACCGCGCAGTACAAGGGCAGCGCGCACCTCACCGAGGTCGACGAAGCGAACCGCCGCGTCGTCATCGCCGCGTCGGGGCGCGACACGCGCGGGCAGGGGAACGCGTCGGCGACGATCACCGTGACGATGGCCGACGACGACGGCGGCACGCGCGTCGCGATCGACACCGACCTCACGATCACCGGCAAGGTCGCGCAGTTCGCGCGCGGCACGCTCGCCGAGGTGTCGTCGAAGCTGCTCCACACCTTCGTCGAGAACCTCGAGCGCGACGTGCTCGCGGCGGGTGCCGACGCAGGCACCGGTGGCGACGACGAGCCCGAGTCGGAGCCGGTGCCCGACGCCGCGCCGGAGCCCCCGGTCGCGACCGCGGCACCGGCCCCCGCCGCGGTGCGGCGGATCGACAGCGCCGAGGCCGCGCCCGTCGACCTCCTCGGCGTCGCGGGCGCGCCGGTCGCCAAGCGGGCGGTCCCCGCCGTGGTCGGGCTCCTCGTGCTCTTCGTGCTCTGGCGGCTGCTGCGCCGACGCCGCTGAGCCAGATCCCGAGATCCGCCGCCGCCGGCGACCGCGCTCGTAGTATCGAACCCATGTTCGATCCGGGAGCGGTGACGGGGCCGGAGTCGGGGCCGGTGCTGGGCATCGACCCCGGGCTCTCGCGCTGCGGCTACGGCGCCGTCGCCCGCCACCGGGCCGAGCTGCGGGC
>DASUMP010000177.1:0-3302 GCA_036277635.1 Acidimicrobiia bacterium
ACGACGTTCGTGAGGAACACGAGCGTGGCCAGTGCGATGGTGAATCCACCGATGGTGGCGAGCATGTTCATCGCGTCCCACCCGTAGCCCTCGGGATACGTGTAGGTGCGGCGGGGCTGGCCCTGCAGGCCGAGGAAGTGCATCGGGAAGAACGTGAGGTTGAACCCGATGAGCAGCAGCCAGAAGTTGAGCTTGCCCATCGTCTCGTTCAGCATGCGACCGAACATCTTCGGCCACCAGTAGTACATGCCGCCGAAGATCGCGAACACGAGCCCACCGAACAGCACGTAGTGGAAGTGCGCCACGATGAAGTAGGTGTCGTGCTGCTGGGTGTCGGCGGGCACGATCGAGTGCATCACACCCGAGAGCCCGCCGATGGTGAACATCGCGATGAACCCGAGCGCGAACAGCATGGGTGTTCGGAGTCGTACCGATCCGCCCCACACCGTGCCGAGCCAGTTGAAGATCTTCACGCCGGTCGGCACCGCGATGAGCATCGTGGAGAGACCGAACGCCGACTGGGCGACCGGGCCGATGCCGGAGGTGAACATGTGGTGCGCCCACACGCCCCAGCCGAGGAACCCGATCGCGATGCCCGAGAACACGACGACCGCGTAGCCGAACAGCGGCTTGCGCGAGAACACCGGGAGGATCTCCGACACGATGCCCATGCCGGGGAGGATGAGGATGTACACCTCGGGGTGGCCGAAGATCCAGAACAGGTGCTGGTAGAGCAGCGGATCGCCACCGACGGCGGGGTTGAAGAAGTTCGTGGCGAAGTTGCGGTCCATGTAGACCTGGATCAACGCCGCGGTGACCGGCGGCATCGCGAACAGCGTGAGGAACGCGACCACCAGCATCATCCACACGAACACCGGCATCCGCATGAGCGTCATGCCCGGCGCCCGCATGTTGAGCACGGTCACGATGAAGTTCACCGCGGTCGCGACCGAACCGATGCCGAGCATGATCAGGCCGACAGCCCAGAAGTCGGAGCCGCGACCGGGGAGGAACCCGGACTCGAGCGAGGTGCTCGTGAGCGTGGGGTAGCCGACCCACGAGCCGTTGGGCGCGCCGCCGAGCACGAAGCTCGAGTAGATGAACATCCCGCCGAAGAAGAACACCCAGAACCCGAACATGTTGAGGCGCGGGAACGCGACGTCGCGCGCTCCGATCATGAGCGGGATCAGGTAATTGCCGAACGCGGAGGCGAGCGGCATGCCGACGAGGAACACCATCGTCGTGCCGTGCATCGTGAACAGCTGGTTGTACTGGTTGGCGGTGAGCACGGTGCCGTCGGGTCCGGCGAGCTGCAAGCGGATCAGCAGCGCCTCGATGCCGGCGACGACGAAGAAGAGCAGCGCGAGGCCCCCGTAGAGGATCGCGATCTTCTTGTGGTCGACCGTTGTGAACCAACTCCACACGCCGGTGGTGGCGCGCGGGCGGGTGAGCAGGCGCTGCCGGCGCGACAGCTCAGGTGTCTGTGCCTGACCCAGGGCTTCTTCGACCGTGGTCATCCACACGCCTCGTTGTCACTCGGGTTCGTGGCGGTCTCGCACTGGAGGAAGTCGACCAGCGCGGCGACCTCGTCGTCGGTCATGGCCGGGAACGCGGGCATGCCGACCCCCTTCGTGGGCGACATCGGCTTGCGGTCGGGCGCGTTGCGCACCCACTTCGAGAGGTTCTCCGTGTTCAGCTCGAAGATCGCGCCGGCGAAAGTGGTGCGGTCGCCGAGGTGGGTGAGATTCGGACCGACACGGGCGGCCGCGACCTCGTTGCCGTTCGCGTCGAGCACGCCGTCGAACGCGTGGCACGCCGTGCACCCGTAGCGCGCGATCGGACCCTCGGGGTCGGTCACGAACTCGGCGCCCGCGGCCGAGAGCGGCTCCTGTTGCGCGGCGACCCACGCCTCGTAGTCGGCGCGCTCCTGCACGATCACGCGCAGGCGCATGTTGGCGTGGCTGAGCCCGCAGTATTCCGCGCACTGGCCGTCGTAGACGCCGACCGTGTCGGAGGAGATCGTGAGCTCGTGCACGCGGCCGGGTGCGAGGTCGCGCTTGCCGGCGAGGTTCGGCACCCAGAACGAGTGGATCACGTTGTCGGACTCGAGCCGCAGCCGCACCGGCGTGTCGACCGGGATGTGCATCTCGTTCGCGGTGACGAAGACGGGCTCGCTGTCGTCGGCGATCTCGCCGTCGTGGTACTCGTACTCCCACCACCACTGCTTGCCGATCACCCGGATGTCGACGACGTCGTCTCCGGTGGGGTCTTCGGCGAGGTCGAAGATCGTGGCGACCGTCGGCACCGCCATCACCGCGAGGATCAGCGCGGGGACGATCGTCCACCCGACCTCGAGCGGCGTGCTCCCGTGGAGCTGCTTGGGGTTGTCGTCGCGACCGGGGCGGGCCCGGAACCGCACCGCCACGTAGACGGTGGCGCCGACCACGAGCACGCCGATGACGACCGCGATCCAGAAGAACGGCGTGAACAGGTCGAGGATCTTCTGGGCCGAATCGCCGCGGGGCTCGAGCGAATTCTGGTTGCGCTCGGCATCGTTGTCGCCACAGCCCGCGAGCACCACGACGAACGTCGCGAGCACGGCCAACCCGGCCCATCGGGCGGGCCGTCGCGGTCGATCCAGCATCTGCCTTCCCTGTCCCCGACCCCGGGCCCGGTGCGGCTCGCGCGAGCGGGACGCCGGGCTGGAAGCGAATGTGCGCGGCACTCTACCGCCGGGTTCGCGACGCATCGCAACTCATGAACGCTCGAATCCGAGGCGGTCGAGGGCGTGCGCTCGGCGCTGCCAATCGGGGTCGACCTTGACCCGGACGTCGAGGTGGACGGCCACGCCCAAGAGCGCTTCGAGCTCGCGTCGGGCGGCGGTGCCGGCGTCGCGCAGCACGGTGCCGCGCCGCCCGATGACAATGCCCTTCTGCGAGTCACGCTCGACCCGGACGGTCAGGGCGAACGCGAGCAACGGCCCCCGCGCCGACTCGCGCTCCTCCACCTCTTCAGCGGTCACGACGATCGAGTGCGGCAGCTCGTCACGTGCGATCGCGAGGAGCTGCTCGCGCACGAGCTCGGCGGCGAGGAAGCTCTCGGGCTGATCGGTGACCATCCCGGGCGGGTAGTACTGCGGCCCTTCGGGGAGGCGCTCCTCGAGCTCGCCGACCAGCGCGTCGACGCCCTCGCCCGACACCGCCGAGAGCGGCACGTACGCCTCGTACTCCCCGAGCGCGCTCGACGCGACCGCGAGGTGCTCGAGCACGTCGTTCGGACGGGCGAGGTCGGTCTTGGTGACC
>DASUMP010000178.1:0-10103 GCA_036277635.1 Acidimicrobiia bacterium
GAGCACGTGTTGCGCCCCAACGAGGTGCTCGCCGTCATCAGCTACATGCTGCACCTCGTCAAGCAAGAGCCCGGCTACCGCCTCGACGACCAGGACCACTTCGCCAACCGCCGCATCCGCTCGGTCGGCGAGCTGATCCAGAACCAAGTCCGCATCGGCCTGTCCCGCATGGAGCGCGTCGTGCGGGAGCGGATGACGACCCAGGACGTCGAGGCCATCACGCCGCAGACGCTGATCAACCTCCGCCCCGTCGTGGCGGCGATCAAGGAGTTCTTCGGGACGTCCCAGCTGTCGCAGTTCATGGACCAGGTCAACCCGCTGTCGGGCCTGACCCACCGCCGGCGCCTGTCGGCCCTCGGCCCGGGCGGCCTGTCGCGCGAGCGCGCCGGCTTCGAGGTGCGCGACGTGCACGCCTCGCACTACGGCCGCATCTGCCCGATCGAGACGCCGGAAGGTCCGAACATCGGCCTCATCGGCTACCTCTCGACGTTCGCCCGGATCAACCGGTTCGGGTTCATCGAGACGCCGTACCGGCGGGTCGAGAAGGGTCGCGTCACCGACGAGATCGTCTACCTCGCCGCCGACGACGAAGACGAGCGCGTCATCGCGCAGGCGAACGCGCGCATCGACGACAGCGGGCGCTTCCTCGACGAGCGCATCCTCGTGCGCGCCGGTCGCGGCGAGATCGCGTTCGTGACGCCCGACGAGATCGAGTACATGGACGTCTCGCCGAAGCAGATCGTCTCGGTCGCCACGTCGCTGATCCCGTTCCTCGAGCACGACGACGCGAACCGCGCGCTCATGGGCGCCAACATGCAGCGTCAAGCCGTGCCGCTGCTGCGCGCCGAGGCGCCGTTCATCGGCACCGGCATCGAAGAGCGCGCCGCTCGCGACGCCGGCGACGTGCTGCTCGCCGTCGACGACGGCACGGTCGTCGAGGTCACGGGCAACACGATCACCGTCGACTACAAGAAGGACGGCAAGCGCACGCACCGTCTGCACAAGTTCCGCCGGTCGAACCAGGGCACCGCGATCAACCAGCGGCCGCTCGTGTCGGGGGGCGACGCGGTGAAGAAGGGCGACGTCCTCGCCGACGGTCCGTCCACCCAGCTCGGCGAGCTCGCGCTCGGCAAGAACCTGCTCGTCGCGTTCATGCCGTGGAAGGGCCACAACTTCGAGGACGCGATCGTCCTCTCCGAGCGGCTCGTGCGCGACGACGTGCTCACGTCGATCCACATCGAAGAGCACGAGATCGACGCGCGCGACACGAAGCTCGGAGCCGAGGAGATCACGCGCGACATCCCGAACCTCTCCGATGAGATCCTGCGCGACCTCGACGCCGACGGCATCATCCGCGTGGGCGCCGAGGTCGGACCCGGCGACATCCTCGTGGGCAAGGTCACCCCGAAGGGCGAGACCGAGCTCACGCCCGAGGAGCGCCTCCTCCGCGCGATCTTCGGCGAGAAGGCCCGCGAGGTCCGCGACACGAGCCTCAAGGTCCCGCACGGCGAGACCGGCAAGGTCATCGCCGTCCGGCAGTTCTCGCGCGAGCGGGGCGACGAGCTGCCGCCGGGCGTGAACCAGCTGGTGCGCGTGTACGTCGCGCAGAAGCGCAAGATCAGCGAGGGTGACAAGCTCGCCGGCCGTCACGGCAACAAGGGTGTGATCGCGAAGATCCTCCCCGTCGAGGACATGCCGTACCTCGCCGACGGCACGCCGGTCGACATCGTGCTCAACCCGCTCGGCGTCCCGAGCCGCATGAACGTCGGCCAGGTGCTCGAAGCGCACCTCGGCTACGTCGCGCGTCACGGGTGGCTCGAGGAGCACACCTTGAACGGCACCGACGGCGTGCGCACGACGCGCCCGGTCACCGAGCCCGCAGTGTGGATCTCGAGCCCGGTGTTCGACGGTGCGCACTGGGACGAGGAAGAGGCCGGTGCGCCGCAACCGACGATCCAGCAGCTCTTCGAGAACCTGCACCCCGACGGCGCGAACGGTGAGCGGCTGATCCAGGTCGACGGCAAGGCGCAGCTCTACGACGGGCGCACCGGTGAGCCGTACGACCGTCCGGTGACCGTCGGCTACATGTACATCTTGAAGCTGAGCCACCTGGTCGACGACAAGATCCACGCCCGCTCGACCGGCCCGTACTCGATGATCACCCAGCAGCCGCTGGGTGGGAAGGCGCAGTTCGGCGGCCAGCGGTTCGGGGAGATGGAGGTGTGGGCGCTCGAGGCCTACGGCTCCGCGTACGCGCTGCAGGAGATCCTCACGATCAAGTCCGACGACGTGCTCGGACGCGTGAAGGTCTACGAGGCGATCGTGAAGGGCGAGAACATCCCCGAGCCCGGGATCCCCGAGTCCTTCAAGGTGCTCATCAAGGAGATGCAGGCGCTCTGCCTCAACGTCCGCGTCATCAACGCGGCCGGCGAGGAGGTCGAGATCCGCGAGCTCGACGAAGACGCGTTCCGCACGACCGAAGCGCTCGGCATCGACCTGTCACGACCCGAGCGCGGCACCGACGAGGAAGACGCCGCGAACGCCAACGCCCGCTTCTAGGCACGACACGACAACCGCCTGACCCACGGCAACGAGGGACGAAGAGTGCTCGACGTCAACGAGAGCGACCGACTGACCATCAGCCTCGCCACGGCCGACCAGATCCGAACGTGGTCGAACGGCGAGGTGAAGAAGCCGGAGACGATCAACTACCGCACGCTCAAGCCCGAGAAGGACGGACTCTTCTGCGAGAAGATCTTCGGTCCGACGAAGGACTGGGAGTGCTACTGCGGCAAGTACAAGCGCGTCCGGTTCAAGGGGATCATCTGTGAACGCTGTGGCGTCGAGGTCACGCGCTCCAAGGTCCGTCGCGAGCGGATGGGCCACATCGAGCTCGCCGCGCCGGTCACCCACATCTGGTACTTCAAGGGCGTCCCGAGCCGGCTCGGCTACCTGCTCGACATCGCGCCGAAGTCGCTCGAGAAGGTCATCTACTTCGCCGCCCACCTGATCACCTGGGTCGACGACGAGCGCCTGCACGCCGACATCCCCGAGCTCGAGGACGAAGTCCGCGCCGAGCTCGACGAGATCAAGAAGGAAGCCGAGCTCCGCCGTCGCCAGCGCGACGAGGAGTTCGTGAAGGAGCTCGAAGAGCTCGAGGGTCGCAAGGCGAAGAAGAACGAGATCGAGCGGGCGGAGAAGGCGCGCAACAAGGACTTCGAGGAGATCCAGGCGCGCGCCGACGAGGAGGTCGAGTACCTCCAGACGGTGTGGGACACCTTCCGCACGCTGAAGCGCAAGATGCTCGTCGACGACGAGCGCGTGTGGCGAGAGATCGTCGACCGCTGGCCCGACTACTTCGAGGGCGGCATGGGTGCCGAGGCGGTCAAGAACCTCGTCGCCCGCCTCGACCTCGAGGTCGAGGAGGTCGAGCTGAAGGAAGTCATCGCCACCGCGAAGGGGCAGCGCAAGGCGAAGGCGATCAAGCGGCTCAAGGTCGTCTCCGCGTTCAACCGCAAGGGCGAAGACGGTCGTTCGGTGAACTCACCGATGGGGATGATCCTCGACGCGATCCCGGTGATCCCGCCCGACCTGCGCCCGATGGTGCAGCTCGACGGTGGCCGGTTCGCCACCTCCGACCTGAACGACCTGTACCGCCGCGTGATCAACCGCAACAACCGGCTGAAGCGGCTGCTCGACCTCGGCGCGCCCGAGATCATCATCAACAACGAGAAGCGGATGCTCCAGGAGGCCGTCGACGCACTGTTCGACAACGGCCGCCGGGGCCGGCCGGTCACCGGGCCGGGGAACCGCCCGCTGAAGAGCCTCTCCGACATGTTGAAGGGCAAGCAGGGTCGGTTCCGCCAGAACCTGCTCGGCAAGCGCGTCGACTACTCGGGTCGTTCTGTGATCGTCGCGGGTCCGCAGCTGAACCTGCAGCAGTGCGGTCTGCCCAAGCAGATGGCGCTCGAGCTGTTCAAGCCGTTCGTGATGAAGCGGCTCGTCGACAAGGAGTACGCGCAGAACATCAAGTCCGCGAAGCGGATGGTCGAGCGCGCGCGCCCGCAGGTCTGGGACGTCCTCGAGGAGGTCATCCGCGAGCACCCGGTGCTGCTGAACCGTGCGCCCACGCTGCACCGTCTCGGCATCCAGGCGTTCGAGCCGGTGCTCGTCGAGGGCAAGGCGATCCAGATCCACCCGCTCGTGTGCACCGCGTTCAACGCCGACTTCGACGGCGACCAGATGGCCGTGCACGTGCCGCTGTCGTCCGAGGCGCAGGCCGAGGCGCGGCTGCTCATGCTCTCGGCGCACAACATCTTGTCGCCCGCGTCCGGACGCCCGATCGCCGTGCCCACCCAGGACATGATCATCGGCGCGTTCTACCTGACCGAGGTCGTCGACGGCGCGCCCGGTGAGGGTCGCGTCTTCGGGTCGCTCTCCGAGGCGGTCGACGCCTACGAGGAGCGGTTCGGCGCGACGGGCGAGACGCTCTCGTTGCACGCGCGCATCAAGGTGCGCCTGCCCGCGAGCAAGTTCCCCGAGGCCGACTTCCCGGTGCGCGACGACGCGAACCCCACCAGCCCGGTGCTGCGTCGTTCGGGCGAGAACGGCAACGGTCGGGTCCTCGCCGAGTCGACGCTCGGTCGGATGCTGCTCAACGACGCGTTCCCCGCCGACTTCCCGTTCGCCGACAAGGTGATGCGCAAGCGCGACATCACCGAGCTCGTGGGCGTGCTGGTCGAGTTCTACGACAAGGCGGTCGTCGCCCAGACGCTCGACGCCCTGAAGGAGCTCGGGTTCTTGTGGGCGACCCGCGCCGGACTCACGATCTCGATGGCCGACGTGAAGACGCCGGCGGCGAAGGCTGCGCTGCTCGCCGGCTTCGAAGACGACGCCGACAAGGTCGAGAAGCAGTTCGAACGCGGTGTCATCACCGACGACGAGCGGCGCCAGAAGGAGATCGAGATCTGGACCGACGCCACCAACAAGGTGACGGAGGCGATGCAGGTCGAGCTCGTCGCGACGAAGTTCAACCCGATCGACATGATGGTCGGCTCGGGTGCACGCGGCAACGTGATGCAGGTGCGTCAGATCGCCGGCATGCGCGGCCTCGTGGCGAACCCGCGCGGCGAGATCATCCCGCGTCCGATCAAGAGCAACTTCCGTGAGGGCCTCACGGTGCTCGAGTACTTCATCTCGACGCACGGTGCGCGCAAGGGACTCGCCGACACCGCGCTCCGCACCGCCGACTCCGGCTACCTCACGCGGCGTCTCGTCGACGTCGCGCAGGAGCTCATCGTGCGCGAGGACGACTGCGAGTCGCGGCGCGGGATCTGGGTCGACAACACCGACGACGTCGACGACCACCGGCGGTTGCTCGACACGAGCCTGCTCGGTCGGTGCCTCGCCGAAGACGTGACCCTCGCCGACGGCACGGTGCTCGAGCGCAACCTGCAGCTCGAAGACGAGCACCTCGACGCGATCGCGAGCGACCCGGGCGTCACCCGCGTGCGGGCGCGGTCGGTGCTCACCTGCGACACCGTCGCGGGTGTGTGCGCGGCGTGCTACGGGCGGATGCTCGCGACCGGCAAGGTCACTGACCTCGGTGAGGCGGTCGGCATCATCGCCGCCCAGTCGATCGGTGAGCCCGGCACGCAGCTCACGATGCGAACCTTCCACACCGGTGGTGTGGCGGGTACCCGCGTCGGTGAGGTCGACATCACCCACGGTCTGCCCCGTGTCGTCGAGCTGTTCGAGGCGCGCACGCCGAAGGGCGCGGCGTTGCTCTCGGAGGTGTCGGGTGTCGCCCGGCTCGGCGAGAACGAAAAGGGCGAGCGGATCGTCACGATCGTCGGCGACGACGGCACCGAGACCGAGTACGTCGTCTCGCGTCGGGCGCACCTCGCGATCAAGGACGGCGACGAGGTCGAGGCCGGTCAGCGACTGATCGGCGACGACAAGACGCCGCTCGACCCGAAGAAGCTGCTCGAGGTGAAGGGCATCCGGGAGACCCAGGTGTACCTCGTGAACGAGGTGCAGAAGGTGTACCGGGAGCAGGGCGTGTCGATCCACGACAAGCACATCGAGGTCATCGTCCGCCAGATGCTGCGGCGGGTGACGGTCTCGGAGCCCGGCGACAGCCCGTTCCTCCCCGGCGAGAAGGTCGACGCGCGGCGCTACGCCGACGTCAACCGCCACCTCGTCGAGGAAGGCAAGCAGCCAGCCGAGGGTCGTCCCGAGCTCATGGGAATCACGAAGGCGTCGCTCGCCACCGACTCCTGGTTGTCGGCCGCGTCGTTCCAGGAGACGACGCGGGTGCTGACCGAGGCGGCGATCGAGGGCAAGTCCGACGGCCTCGAAGGGCTGAAGGAGAACGTGATCATCGGCAAGCTGATCCCTGCCGGTACCGGCATGCACCAGTACCGCGACATCCGCACCGATGCCCCCGAGTACGAGCCGCTGCCGTTCTACTCGTCGGAGGCCGACGAAGACCTCGACATCGCCGCGTGGCTCCGCGACACGAGCACGCCGCGCCCCGAGGAGTCGGTCGTGGGTGTGCTCGGCGTCACCGAGGCCGAGCCCGAGCCCGCCGCCGACGACACGGCCGCCGGCGACGACACCACCGGCGACCTCGCGGCAGGGAGCTGACCCCGGCCCGACCACTGCGTGCGGCCGGCCCCCGGACAGGTTCCGGGGGCCGGGTCGCGCGGCGCTTCGCCTTGACCCTCGAGCGCTGCGAACCGTAGGATTCCAGGTCGGCTCGCCGCCGTTGTGGCGCGGGTCGATCCCCGGCTCCCGGGCCCCTCGCGTCGAGCGAGGTGGTCCACCGAGTCACCCTCGACCGGAAAGTCCGTGAGGAGACGCGTGCCCACCATCGCCCAGCTGGTCCGCAAAGGCCGCGAGACCAAGCCCGACAAGTCGAAGACGCCGGCGCTCAAGGGCTCACCGCAGCGGCGCGGTGTGTGCACGCGTGTGTTCACGACCACGCCGAAGAAGCCGAACTCGGCGCTGCGCAAGGTCGCGCGCGTGCGGCTCACGTCGGGCATCGAGGTGACCGCGTACATCCCCGGCATCGGCCACAACCTCCAGGAGCACTCGATCGTGCTCGTGCGTGGTGGCCGGGTGAAGGACCTCCCGGGGGTCCGCTACAAGATCATCCGCGGCGCGCTCGACGCGTCTGGCGTCGCGAACCGCAAGCAGGCCCGCAGCCGGTACGGCGCGAAGAAGGAGTCGTAATGCCGCGCAAGGGTCCCGCGCCGCGCCGCGAGCTGATGCCCGACCCCATCTACCGCTCGGTGGTGGTCACCCAGCTCGTCAACAAGATCCTGCAGTCGGGCAAGCGCTCCACTGCGGAGCGCATCGTGTACTCCGCGCTCGACGACATCAGCCGCAAGACCGGTGGCGACCCGGTGGCGGTCCTGAAGCGCGCGGTCGAGAACGTGCGGCCGCAGCTCGAGGTGAAGAGTCGCCGTGTCGGTGGCGCCACCTACCAGGTCCCGGTCGAGGTCCGTCCCCGCCGGGCCACCACGCTCGCGATCCGCTGGATCGTGGGCTACGGCCGGCAGCGGCGCGAGAAGACGATGGCCGAGCGGATCGCCGGCGAGCTGATGGACGCGAGCAACGGCATCGGCGCGGCGATCAAGCGGCGCGAAGACCTGCAGAAGATGGCCGAGTCGAACAAGGCGTTCGCCCACTACCGCTGGTAGCTCGCTCGGCGAGCAGAGCACGACCGCATCTCGGGCCGGGCCGCTGCGGTGCCCGGCCGCTGCATGTCACGAGTGGACTGCGCTCGCAGCCACCCGGAACCCCGAGACGAACGAGACGAATCCCATGACACGCGAGATCCCCCTCGAGAAGACCCGCAACATCGGGATCATGGCCCACATCGACGCGGGCAAGACCACCACGACCGAGCGGATCCTCTACTACACGGGCCGCACCTACAAGATCGGTGAGGTGCACGAGGGCGCAGCCGTCATGGACCACATGGTCCAAGAGCAAGAGCGCGGCATCACGATCACCTCCGCCGCCACCACCTGCCGGTGGCGCGACTGCGTCGTCAACATCATCGACACGCCCGGCCACGTCGACTTCACCGTCGAGGTCGAACGGTCGCTGCGCGTCCTCGACGGCGCGGTCGCCGTGTTCGACGCCGTCGCCGGGGTGGAGCCGCAGACCGAGACAGTGTGGCGCCAAGCCAACAAGTACAACGTCCCGCGCTTCTGCTTCGTCAACAAGATGGATCGCGTCGGTGCCGACTTCGTGCGCTGCGTCAACATGATCCGCGACCGTCTCGACGCACTGCCGGCGGTGCTGCAGCTCCCCATCGGGGCCGAGAACGAGTTCCGCGGCGTCATCGACCTCATCGAGATGAAGGCGCTCGTGTGGCCGATCGACGACGACACCGAAGGCGCGAAGTACGAGGTCACCGACATCCCCGAGTCGATGCGCGCCGAGGTCGACGCGGCTCGCCACGAGCTGCTCGAGACCGTCGCACCCGCTGACGACTCGCTGATGGAGAAGTACCTCGCCGACGAAGAGCTGTCGCCCGACGACATCCGCGCCGCGGTGCGGATCGGCACGACGTCGTTCCAGTTCGTCCCGGTGCTGTGCGGATCGGCGTTCAAGAACAAGGGCGTGCAGCCCATGCTCGACGCCGTCGTCGACTACCTGCCGTCGCCGCTCGACATCCCGCCGACCGTCGGCACCGACCCGAAGAACGACGATGCGATCGAACGCAAGCCGTCGGAGAACGAGCCGTTCTCCGCCCTCGCCTTCAAGATCGTCGCCGACCCGTACGGCAAGCTCACCTACTTCCGTGTGTACTCGGGCAAGCTCGAGAAGGGCGCCGAGGTCTACAACTCCACGAAGGACCGCAAGGAGCGCATCGGGCGCATCCTGCGGATGCACGCGAACCAACGTGAAGACATCGAGGTCGCCTACGCCGGCGACATCGTCGCGGGGCTCGGCTTCAAGCAGACCACGACCGGCGACACGCTGTGCGACCGCAGCGCCCCGATCGTGTTGGAGCGCCTCGAGTTCCCCGACCCGGTGATCCACGTCGCGATCGAGCCCAAGACCAAGAACGACCAGGACAAGCTGGGCAAGGCGCTGTCGTCGCTCTCCGACGAGGACCCCACGTTCAAGGTCCGCACCGACCACGAGACCGGCCAGACGATCATCGGCGGGATGGGCGAGCTCCACCTCGAGGTGCTCGTCGACCGCATGATGCGCGAGTTCAACGTCGAGGCCAACGTCGGCAAGCCGCAGGTCGCCTACCGCGAGACGATCACTGTCCCGGTCGAGAAGGTCGAGCAGCGCTACGTCCGCCAGACCGGCGGTCGCGGCCAGTACGCCCACGTCGTGATCGGCCTCGAGCCGACGGGTCCGGGCGGCGGCTACGAGTTCGTCGACCAGATCACCGGCGGCGTCATCCCACGCGAGTACATCCCCGCGGTCGACGCGGGCATCCAAGAGGCGATGGAAGGCGGCGTCCTCGCCGGCTACCCGCTCGTCGACGTTCGCGCCTCGCTCACCTACGGGTCGTACCACGACGTCGACTCGTCGGAGATGGCGTTCAAGATCTGCGGCTCGATGGCGCTGAAGGAAGCGGCCCGGCGGGCCAAGGCCGTGCTGCTCGAGCCCGTGTTCTCCGTCGAGGTCGTGACCCCCGAGGACTACATGGGCGACGTGATCGGCGACCTGTCCTCGCGCCGGGGCAAGGTGCAGGGCATGGAGCAGCGGGGCACCGCCCACGTGATCAGCGCACAGGTGCCGCTCGCAGAGATGTTCGGTTATGCTACCGACCTGCGTTCGCGCACCCAGGGGCGCGCGACTTACACGATGCAGTTCGACTCCTACCAGCAAGTTCCGGAGTCGATCGCGCAGGAGATCATCGCTCGCGTACGCGGCGAATGACCCACCTCCCGCAGTAGTCCACCTTCGCGCAACGAAACAGGAGCAGAGGTCTTCCGATGGCCAAGGAGAAGTTCGAGCGGACGAAGCCGCATTTGAACATTGGGACGATTGGTCATATCGACCATGGGAAGACGACGTTGACGGCGGCGATCACGAAGGTGTTGGCGGATCGGAATCCGAACGTG
>DASUMP010000179.1:0-11347 GCA_036277635.1 Acidimicrobiia bacterium
GCGGCTTGCAGCACGACGACGGCGGCGAGCGCGGCCCACAGCTTGCCGTTGCGCAACGTGTCCCTCGTGAACACGCTCGCGGTCTCGCTGCGCGCGCACAGCGCGTTGAAGACCTGGAACAACACGAAGGTGGTGAACGCCATCGCGAGCGCGTGGTCTTCGGAGCCGCTCTCGATCCCGAAGGCGAGCACACCGAGGGTGCCGGCGGCCATGACCGCGCCCGTGGCGCCCATCCGCGCGAGACGGCGACCGGTGAGGATCGCCGCGCCGCGCGCACGCGGCGCGCGGTCCATGGTGCCGGCGCCCGGCGGGTCGACCCCGAGCGCCATCGCCGGAGGCCCGTCCATGATGATGTTGACCCACAGCACCTGCAGCGCGGTGAACGGCACGGGCAACCCGGCGATCTGCGCGCCGATGAGGCTGAGGATCGCGCCGATGTTCGTGGAGAGCTGGAAGCGCACGAACTTCACGATGTTGTCGTAGATGGACCGGCCGGCCTCGACCGCGCGCACGATGGTGGCGAAGTTGTCGTCGGTGAGCACCATGGCGGCCGCTTCCTTCGACACCTCTGTGCCGGTGATCCCCATCGCCACGCCGATGTCGGCGGTCTTGAGCGCGGGCGCGTCGTTGACCCCGTCACCGGTCATCGCGACGACGTGGCCGTTGGCTCGTAGCGCCTCGACCAGCCGGACCTTGTGCTCGGGCGCCACGCGCGCGAACACCGCGGTGTCCTCGACCACCGCCGCGAGCGCGGCGTCGTCGAGGCGGTCGAGGTCGGCGCCGGTGAGCGTCGCGCCGCGCAACCCGAGCTGGCCGGCGATCGCGGTCGCGGTCGCAGCGTGGTCGCCGGTGATCATCTTGACCGCGATGCCGGCACGCCGGCAGTGGGCGATCGCGTCGCGCGCTTCGGGACGGGGAGGGTCGAGCAGGCCGACGAGCCCGACGAACGTCAGGTCGAGGGCGAGCGCAGCGAGGTCGTCATCGGTCGTCGGCTCTTCGAGCACATGCGGTGGGAGTCGTCGTCCCGCGACGGCAAGGACGCGCAGTCCTTGCATCGCGAGCGCGTCGATCTGCTGTTCGATGTCGCGGCGCTGCTCGTCGTCGAGGGGGACGGTGTCGGACGAGCCGACGACGGTCGTGCAGCGCGCGAGCAGCACGTCGGCGCCGCCCTTCACGGCCACGACGATGCCGTCGGCCTCGCGATGGAACGTGGCCATGAACTTGCGGGCGGAGTCGAACGGCATCTCCGCGACCCGCGGCCACTCGCGCTCCACGCCGGCGCGATCGAGCCCAGCCTTCGCAGCCAAGGTGACGAGTGCGGCTTCGGTGGGGTCACCCACCACGGCACCGTCGACCACGCGACTGTCGTTGCAGACCAGTCCGAGGCGCGCAAGCGCGGCGATCGCTGTCGGGGCTCGCTCGCCGCGGGAGTCGATGATCTCGCCCCCGGTGCTGTACCCCTCGCCCGTCACCCGGTAGGCAGCTCCCGCGGTGACGACGGTGCGGGCGGTCATCTGGTTGACGGTGAGCGTGCCGGTCTTGTCGGAGCAGATGACCGTGGTCGACCCCAGCGTCTCGACCGACGCGAGACGCTTGACGATCGCGCCGCGCTTGGCCATCTGGTGCACCCCGACCGCGAGGGTGACCGTGACCACGGCGGGAAGTCCTTCGGGGATCGCGGCGACGGCCAACGCCACCGCTGCGAGCACGGTGTCGGCGAGCGACTCGCCGCGCGCGAGACCGAGGACGAAGAACACCGCGACCGCGGCGGCGCCCACTGCCGCCAGACGCTTGCCGAGCACCGCGAGCTGCTCCTGCAGCGGCGTCGGACCCGAGCGCGCGGCTTGGAGCAAGCCGGCGAGCGCGCCCATCTCGGTCGCCATCCCCGTCGCGGTGACGAGCAGCTCGGCGCGGCCGCGCGTCACGACGGTGTTCATGTGCGCCATCGACGAGCGCTCCGCCAACGGTGCTCCCGGCGACACCGCGTCGACCGACTTCGTCACCGGCGTGGACTCGCCTGTCAGCGCCGACTCGTCGATCTCGAGGGAGGCCGCCACCACGATCCGACCGTCGGCGGGCACACGATCACCCGCCTCGACGAGCACCACGTCGCCGGGGACGAGGTCGTCGGCCGCCACCTCGGTGACCGCGCCGCTGCGCCGGACCTTGGCCGTGGCCACGAGCATCCGCCGCAGCGCGGTCAGGCTGCGCTCGGCGCGGTGCTCCTGCACGAAGCCGAGCACCGCGTTGGCGACGAGCACGACGCCGATCACGACGGTGTCCTTGAGGTCGCCGACGAGTCCCGCCAGGACCGCGGCGCCCATGAGCACGACGATCAGCAGGTTGCGGAACTGGTCGAGGAAGACGCGCCACGGCGAGCGGTGCGGTGGTTCGGCGAGCCGGTTCGGGCCGACCTCGGTGAGCCGTTCCGCGGCGGCGCGCGCGTCGAGGCCGGTCGAGGGATCGACGCGCAGCTCCCGGGCGACGGCGTCGCCGTCGGCGGCCCACGGGGGCGGGTCGACGACGCGCGGGGCGTCGGCGGCAGCGGTGGTGGTGGCGGTCAACCTTCCCCTCCAAGGGTCTGTCGGTGGATGGAGGTGAAGGTCTCTCCCGCCTCGCGGCCGGCGTGGCCGGGCTGTCGCCGGAATGACGACCACGCCGCGCAGGGATACTCCCCTTCGATTTCTACGATGCAGAATAAGCGAAATCAGATTCGTATGTCAAACGGTGGCGGACTCACGTCCCGAGCGCCTGGGCGGCCCAGAGCAGCAGCGGGATCCCCACGAGGAGGTTGAACGGGAAGGTCACGCCCAGGGCGGCCGTCATCGACAGGGCGGGATTGGCGGCGGGCAGGGCGATCGAGACGGCAGCCGGCGCCGCGATGTACGACGCGCTGGCCGCCATCACCGCGAGCACCGCGATCCCGCCGGTGCTGAGACCAGCCGCCGTGCCCGCGACGAGACCGAGGGCGCCCAGGACGATCGGCATCGCGATCGCGTAGCCGAACAGGAACGCGCCGAACTTCCGGACGTCGCTCAACCGGGCACCCGTCGCCGCGCCGAGGTCGAGCAAGTAGAGCGCGAGCAGTCCGGGGAACAGGCCGACGAAGAGCGGCGCCGCGTCGTCGAGGGCAGCGGGTGAGGCGACGGCGCCGATCACGATCCCGCCCGCCAGCAACAGCACGCTCTTGCCGGTCAGCGCTTCGGTGAGCGCGGGGCCCAGGCGACCGCCCGTGTGGCGGTGGGCGAGCAGGATCGCGACCGCGATGCCCGGCACCTCGAGGATCGCGACGAGCGCCGGCAGGTACGCCTCCGAGGTCAAGCCCGCGACGTCGACGGCGACGATCGCTGCGGTGAAGGTCACGATCGACACCGAGCCGTAGTGGGCCGCGAGCGCGGCGGCATCGGGGACCGCGATCCGACCCAGTCGCCGAGCGGCGGCGAACGCGAGGACGGGCGCGGTGACGCCGAGCGCGAGCGTCGCGATCGCGGGCGCGACGAGCTCGCCGGGCGACGAGGCGCGGATCGCCTCGCCTCCCTTCAACCCGATGGCCAGCAGCAGGTACATCGACAGGCCGCCCGTGATCGCGTCCGGGAGGCGGAGGCTGGCGCCGCGCGCGCCGGCCACCATGCCGAGGGCGAAGGCGAGCACACCGGGCGCGGTCAGGTTCGAGATCGCGACGTCGAGGACCACTCGCGAAGCCAAACACACGAAAACATGTTCGTCAATCGACCCGGGTGGAAATATACGGGCCTTGTCTCACGAAATGAACTTCGGTAGAGTTGGGTCGTACCGACGAGACGAGCCGGGACGGAGCGCCCCGTGAAGTGTCCGACCGACAACACGACCCTGCAGATCGCCGAACGCCACGGCATCGAGATCGACTACTGCCCGGACTGCCGCGGCGTGTGGCTCGATCGCGGCGAGCTGGACAAGATCATCGAGCGCGCGGGCGATGGGCCCGCTCCGACGAAGTCGTTCCGTCGCGGGGATGACGATGACGACGACGACCGCCACGTGCGCACCGGGAAGAAGAAGCGGTCGTCGTTCCTCGGCGAGATCTTCGACTTCGGATGATCCTGCGACCGGCGTGACATCATTCGTGAGTCCGTCGACGTTCGATGGGGTGGACCGGATGGTCGGCAAGCAGCAAGCGACGTCCGCAGGCGGATGGACCTTTCTCACGAACCACGCGCACGTGCTCGTGTGCATGGCCGAAGACCCCGACATCCGCGGCCGCGACATCGCGACCCGCGTCGGCATCACCGAGCGCGCCGCGCAGGCGATCGTCGCCGACCTCGCGTCGGAGGGTTACGTCACTCGCACCAAGGTCGGTCGCCGCAACCACTACGCCGTGAACCCCGACGCGCCGCTGCGCCACCCGCTGGAGCACGACCACACCATCGGCGAGCTCCTCGTGACCCTCGGTCGGCTCAAGCCCCGTCGCTCTCGACGCGCCGGCTGAACGCGTCGGCCGCGATCGGTTCGGCCCTCCACAACGAGGCAGCGGTAGTCGCGGAAGATCGCGTCGCGAACGGTTGATTCCCACGCAGACACTCGTCGCGCCGTCGGCGATCAACGATCCTGTCGGGGCCCGGCCGGACGGGCCGGCCGGGCCAGACGAACAGACGATCAGGCGGCGTCGGGGGTGCGGATGGCCGAGATCTCGAACTCGAGCGCGACCTTCTCGCTGACCAGCACGCCGCCGGCGTCGAGGGCGGCGTTCCAGCTCACGCCCCACTCCTTGCGGTTGACGGTCGTCGTGCCTTCGAAGCCGACCCGCTGGTTGCCGTAGGGGTCGACGGCCGTGCCGGTGAACGCGAAGTCGATGGCGACGGGCTTGGTGACGCCCTTGATGGTGAGGTCGCCGGTGACGCGGTAGCTCTGCGCGTCGAGCGCCTCGATTGCGGTCGAGCTGAACCGGATCTCCGGGTGGTGCTCCATGTCGAAGAAGTCGTTGGAGCGCAGGTGGGCGTCGCGGTCGGCGTTGCGGCTGTCGATGCTCGCCGCCTGGATCGTGAGCTCGACGCTCGACGCCGCCGGGTCGTCGGCGTCGAAGTATCCGGCGCCGGCGAAGTCGTTGAACGAGCCGCGGACCTTGGTGACCATGGCGTGGCGGGCGACGAAGCCGATCCGGCTGTGGGTCGGGTCGATCGTGTAGCTGCCGGTCAGGGTCGTGGGGGTGGTGACGGTGGTCATCGGGAGCTCCTCGTGGAAGTGGTTGACGTGTCTACCAACATAGTAGATATGTCCACTATTCCGGAGTACGATGATTTTCATGACCGACGTGCGATGGCTGACCGAGCGCGAGGCGCGAGCGTGGAGAGGGCTGCAGTTCATGCAGATGCGGCTCGAGGCCGAGCTGGCTCGCCAGCTCGCGACGGAGTCCGGACTCTCGTATCCCGACTATCTCGTGCTCGTGGCGCTCACCGACCAGCCCGACGGACGCTTGCGACCGTTCGAGCTCGGCGACCTGCTCGGGTGGGAGAAGAGCCGCCTCTCGCACCACGTGGCGCGCATGACCGATCGGGGCCTGGTGAAGAAGGAGAGGTGCACGTCCGACCGGCGTGGCGCCTTCGTCGCCGTGACGGCCAAGGGCCGGCGGGAGATCGAGGCCGCTGCTCCCGGCCATGTCCGCGCTGTGCGCGAGCTCTTCATCGACCGCCTCGCGCCCGAGGCGCTCGACGTGATCGCCGACTCCGCCGAGAAGGTGCTGGCCGAGATGGAAGACGACCGACTGCGTTCGTGACCGCCGACCCTCGGCCGAATCGGTGCCTATGGGCGCGGTTCGAGGACGACGACGGGGGTCTCGGTCGAGCGGCGGGCGGCGTAGGCGTCGAGGCCCTCATCGGTCTCGGCCCAGCGTCGCCACAGCCGATCGTGCTCCTCGCCCACCGCGCGTCGCGCACGCACCGGGCGCGGCTCCTCGCGCGCCAGTCGTACGACGGCGTCCGGGTGTGCTTCGAGGTTGAGCCACCACGCCGGTGACCCTTCGTCCCAACCGTTCATCGCGAGCGTCACGAGGTTGGGTCCGTCCTCGAGGTAACCGAGGATCACGCTGCGTTCTTGCCCCGACTTGCGGCCGATGGTGGTGAGGCGCATCGCGCCCCAGCCGCGCTTGTTCTCGGTGGTCCAGAGGAAGCGGCCGCCGCTCAGCCGGTAGAGCGCGCGGTGCACGCGCCACGCGAGGTGGATGAACCACGAGGGCGGCAGGCGCTTCGGTTCGTGCTCTGACGTGTTCATCACGATCGCTCCTGAGGGTCGGTGGCGCTGCGCCGCACATCTTCTTGCACCAGGTCGGCGTTGATCGACATCGCGGCGGTGGCGGCGGCGCCGGCGGCGGCGATGACCGACGCGCGGGGGTCCACGACGTTGCCGGCGGCCCAGACACCTGCTGTGTTCGTGCGGCCGTCGCGGTCGACGACCGCAAAGCCTTCCGCATCGACCTCGATGCCGAGGCTCGGCAGCAGGCCGTCGGAGTGCGGGACGTTGCGGGGGCGGACGAACACCGCGGCGCGCGCCACGACGGTGCCGTCGGCAAGCGCGACGCCGGTGAGCCGATCGTCGTCGACCACGAGCGCGGCGACCTCGCCGTCGACGACGCGGATGCCGCGTGCGTCGAGCTGCGCTCGATCGGAGTCGGACAGGTAGCTCGTGTGCGAGAAGAACACCACGTCATCGGACCACTGCCGGATGAGGTGCGCGTGCATCACCGCGCCGGGGTGTGTGCCGAGCACACCGAGCGGCTGGTCGCGCACCTCCCACCCGTGGCAGTACGGGCAGTGCAGGAGGTCGCGGCCCCAGCGTTCACGCACACCGGCGATCGCCGGCAGGTCGTCGCTCACGCCGGTCGTGACGAGCACGCGGCGGGCCGACACGGTTTCGCCGTCCGCGAGGTGCACGACGAACCCGGGTTCGATCCCCACGACCGTGCCGTCGACGATCTCGACGCCGTAGCCGGCGACCTCGTCGCGTCCGACGGCGAGCAGCTCGGCGGGCGGCATCCCGTCGCGGGACAGGAAGCCCTGCATGTGCGCGGCAGGTGCGTTGCGGGGGGAACCGGCGTCGATGACGGCGACCGAACGCCGCGCCCGTCCGAGGACGAGCGCGGCGCTCAGACCCGCTGCACCACCACCGACGATCACGACGTCGTAGCTGTGCTGCGGCATGGCGATCACGCGGCGAGCGCGGGGCTCGCGACGGGGGCGTCGGCGTCGGCTTCGGCCGGGAGCTTGAAGCCCTTCACGATCATGTACACACCGAGTGAGAACTCCCACGCCGCGATGGGCAGCGCGAACAGCACGGCGGTGTCCGAGATCTGGCCGTGTCCGCCGAACAAGGTCGCCGCGCTCGACGCGAACAGCAGCGGCGCACCGACGAAACCCATGATCGGGATGATGCGCGGGACCAGCCGGAAGCGGTACATCACTGTCGCGAGGAACAGCGCGTTGACGGCGGGCACGAAGCCCGGACCGAACAGGAACGACCAGTCGTGCTGCGCGACGAGCGCGCGGCTCGTCGTGAGGAGCGCGGCGGAGTCGGCACCGGCGGCGTCGGCGCGCAGCGTCACGACCGACAGCAGGCTGATCGCACCGACGACGAGGATGGCGGCCTCGAGCGTGCGGGAGGTGACGAAGCCGATGGCACCCGTGGGGCTGAAGCGGCGGACGATCGGATACAGCGCGACCCCGGTGCCGATGCCGGCGACTGCGGTCACGAAGTCGAGGAGCCCGGCGACGAGCACGCGGGTGTCGTCGCCGTTGCCGAGGATCCAGTCGGCGTTGTCGACCAGCGGGGCCTTCAGGGCGAGGGTCGGGATCGATGCCGCGAACGTCACGAGGTAGAGCACCCCGGCGGCCAGGGCGAGCTTGCGGGTGTTGCGGGAGTCCATGTCAGTCCCCTTCGGGTCGGAGCTGCACCGAGATCAGCGGGACGCCGAGGTCGCGCAGCTTCTGGAGCACGCCGTGCAGTGCGGCCTGATCCACGACCGGACCGTGGATGACGGTCGTCCCGCCGTCCTCCCGGGTCACGGTGAGCCCGTCGAAGACGGCCGCCCACCGGGAGTCCAGGTGTCCCTTGACTCGGATCTCGTACTGCACGAACGCAACGTACGAACCGATGTGGTGAGCCCACATCGCCACATGTGGTGAGCGACGTGGTGATTTCGCGGCGGGCTCAGAGGCCCAGCTCGTCGGCCCGGCGGACCGCCTCGCGCCGGTTGTTCACCCCGAGCTTCGTGTAGATGCTCTTCGTGTGGGTACGCATCGTGTTCAGCGACACGATGAGCTCGCGTGCGATCTCGGGCCCGCTGAGGTCGCTGCGGAGCAGCCGCAGCACGTCGAGCTCGCGGTCGCTCAGCGGGTCGACGAGGCCCGGCTGACTCGCTCGGCGCGGTGTGGAGCCGGTGGCGATCGCGTCGCGCAGGGTGCGCAGTCGTGGTCCGAGGTAGTCGAAGACGCGGGCGTAGCCCTCGGGTTCCGCGAGCTCCAGCGCGCGCCGGAGCGCGTCGAGCGCGCGGGACGTGTCGCCGCGCGCGTCGAAGGCGAGCGCTTGCACGGCGAGGATCTCGATCACGCTGCTGCCCCTCCCGCCGGCTTCGGCGGCGGCCAGCAGCCGGTCGAGCATCGTGCTCACCTCGTGCAGCTCGCGCTCGTTGGTCCGCTCGTGGATGCGGATGATGGTCAACGTGATGTGCTCGAACTCGGTGGCGTAGCGCAGCTCGTCGTCGGTCGACAGGTTGCGCTCGCGCACCCACGCGCGTGCCGACGCGAGGTCGCCCTGCAGTACGTGGGTGCGAGCCCGGCGCGCGCCGATCGGCCGCACGGCGGGGGAGAAGTCGGTGTCGTAGAGCCGTTCGGCCTCCTCCAGCAGCGCGAGGCATCCCTCGGTGTCGCCCTCGGCGAGCAGGAGCCCGGCGCGCACCGCTCGCGAGCGGTACGGATACTGCCGGGTGCCGAACAGCTCGAGCTCCTGCGCGCGCTGCAGCTCCGCCGCAGCCGCGTCCCGGTCGTCGCGTTCGCGGAAGATCTCGGCGAGCCCGACGTGCATGTCGGCGCTGCCCCGCAACGGGCCGGCGCCGTGCTCGGCGACGAGCTGCAGGCCCTGTTCGTAGAGGCGTTGTGCGTCGCGCAGGCGTCCTTGGGCGACGCGGATGTCGGCCATCGCGATCGACATCCCGAGGATGTCGGCGATGTGTCCGATGCGCCGCATCCCGGCGATGCCGTGCGTGTACTCGTCGAACGCCCGCTCGAGGTCGCCCTCCGACCAGGCCGCGAGCCCGAGCAGCGCGTGCGCGGCCGCCCGGCCCAGCTCGTCGTCGTCGGGTGCGACCGCGAGCACTCGCTGCGCGTGGTCGACGGTGGCCGCGGTGTCACCGCCAACGAGCGCCAGCGCGGCGCGGTACATCTCGATCGCGCCGGGCAGTGCTCGGAGCTGCGCGTCGTCGGCAACGACCATGCCCGCCGCCGCCTGCGCCGCGGGGGTCAAGGTCAACCACTGTTCGATGTCGCGCAGGCGTTCCTCGGCGCGGTCGAACGCCCCGGTCGACATGGCGGCGCCGACGAACGCGACTGCGAGTGCGGGTCGGACGCGCACGACCGATTCGGGAATGAGTGCTTCCCACGCGCGGATCGCCGCGTCCTGCCGGTTCCGGCGCAGCGCCGGCAGCGCGAGCTCGGCGAGCTCGGCCGCTCGGTCGAAGTCGCCCGCTGCGGCCGCGTGCCGGACCGCGTTCATCGGGTCGTCATGGGCTGCGAACCATGCGCTCGCACGTCGGTGCAGCTCGCTCGGCGCGTCGGGATCTTCGTCGTGCAGTCGCGCGCGCAGCACGTCGGCGAAGAGGTGGTGGTACCGGTACCACTCGCGGCGATCGTCGAGCGGGATCACGAACAGGTTCTCGCGGTCCAATGCTTCGAGCGTCGTCTTGCCATCCGACGCACCCGTGACCGCGTCGCACAACGATCCGTGGAGACGGTCGAGCACCGACGTGTGCAACAGGAACCGACGCACCGGCTCGGGCTGGCGGTGCAGCACTTCGCCCGCCAGGTAGTCGACGATGTAGCGGTCGTCGCCCGCGAAGCCGGCGATGAAGCTGCCGACGTCGTCTCGCCCCTGCATCGACAAGGCGGCGAGCTGCAACGCCGCGATCCACCCCTCGGTGCGCGCGTCCAAGGTCGCGATGTCGTCGGCGGCGAGCGCGAGCCCCATCGCGTCGTTCAGGTACGCCGCCGCTTCGTCGGCGGTGAAGCGCAGGTCGGCGGCCCTGATCTCGACCAGCTCGCCGCGCGCCCGCAGGCGCGCCAACGGCAACGGCGGATCCGCCCGGCTCGTCAGCACCACGTGCACGCGCTCGGGAAGGTGATCGACGAGGTGCGTCACGGCCTCGTGGATGTCGGGATGATCGATCACGTGGAAGTCGTCGAGGACGACGACGACGTCGCGGTCGAGGCCGTGCAGCTCGTTGACGAGCATCGCGAGCATCGCCTCGGTCGGCGTGTGCTCCAGCTGCTCGCGCACGTTCGCGCCGAGTCCGGGCACCGCGGCGTCGAGCGCGGCGAGGACGTACGTCCAGAACGGCGCCGGATCGTCGTCACGCTCGTCGAGCGACACCCACGCCACCGCGGCACCGTCGTCGGCGAGGCCACGCAACCACGCGGCGACGAGCGTCGTCTTGCCGAACCCGGCGGGCGCCGAGACGAGGACCAGCCGCGCGTCGCTCGCGCCCTCGAGCGAGGCGAGCAAGCGCGGGCGCGCCACCAGGTTCCGTCGCGCTGACGGCACGTGGAGCTTCGTCGCGATGAGCGGGTTCGTCGGCCGATCTTCGCTCACCGAGCGTGTGTACCACAGGCCCGATCAGACCCTCCGGGGGCTGCGCGTGCGAGCGCGACTGAGCGCTGCAAGACTCGCCCACAACGAGGGTTCCGCCCGGAGCCACCGACGAAACGGACGGCACGCCATGGAGTACGAGTTCAGGGTCGACACCCCCATCACCGAGGCCGAAGCCCTCGAGCGGATCGCGGCCATGGGGTTCCACGGGTTGGCGTTCGACGACGACCACGACGTCGACGAGACGCTGCACTGGCACGAGTTCGAGTCGGTCGCGTGGGTGGTCTCCGGCACCGGATCGTTCGCCGACGAGCACGGCGCGGTGACTCACATCCAGCCCGGGTGCCACCTTCGCGCGCCGGCCGGCTGGTTGCACCGCACCCTCGCGGGCACGCACGCCCGGATCGTGATCGGCACCAGCGTCCCCGGCGAAGCCTGGACCGCCCCGATCAACAAGGACCCCGCCGAGCGCCCCGCCGCGCTCTCGACCTGAGGAGACGACGTTGTCAGCGTTCGACGCGGA
>DASUMP010000180.1:0-2606 GCA_036277635.1 Acidimicrobiia bacterium
CGCGCGCAGGAACCGACCGTGTCGACCACCTCCGACGTCGTCGAGTCGGGTGACCTCGTGGTCGACGCTCGCGCTCGTCAAGCAACCCGCGGCGCGGCGCGCGTCGAGCTCACCGCCCGCGAGTTCGATCTGCTGCTCTTCTTCATGACTCGACCCGGTCGCGCGCTTCGTCGTGAGGAGCTGCTCGAACACGTGTGGGGCTACACGTACGGCGACGCATCGACGGTCACGGTCCACGTGCGTCGGTTGCGGGAGAAGATCGAAGACGACGCGGCTCACCCCACGCGGATCGCGACGGTGTGGGGAGTCGGGTACCGGTGGGACGGATGAGGAGGAAGCGATGCGACGCGCGCAGGTGATCGCAGTGGGCATCGCGATGGTCGGGATCGCTGCGTGCGTCATCGCGGCCGACGACGCGTCGATGCCGGGCGCCGACGTGCTCGAGCTGCTCGCGTGGGCGCTCGGCACCGCGGCGGCAGGTGCCGCCGCGCTCGCCGTCGCACTGCGAGCGCTTCGTCACCGGTCGATGTCGACGCAGATCGCGACCGCGACCGGCGGCACGGCGGTGATCGCCATCGCAGGAGCGTGGCTCGGCGCGCGCGCCATGTTCTATTCCGATCACGATCTCGCCGCACTCGCGGTGCTCCTGCTCGCGGCGTCGACCGTCGGCGTCGTTGCGGGTTTACTGGTGGGCGATCGACTCGCCCGACACACCGCCGACCTGGTCGCCGCGACCCGCACGATGGGCCGCGGCGGACGCTCGCGAGGCGGGACGCACGCCGCGAGCGCCGAGCTCGCTGCGCTCGAGCGTGAGTTGCAGGAGACGTCGTCGCGCCTGGACGACGCGAGACGGCGGGAGCGAGCGGTCGATCAGTCGCGGCGAGAGCTCGTCGCTTGGGTGTCCCACGACCTCCGCACGCCGCTCGGTGGCATCCGCGCGATCGCGGAGGCGCTCGAGGACGACATCGCCGCCGACGAGGTGACGCGGCGGCGCTACTACGCGACGCTGCGCCGCGAAGCCGAACAGCTCGGAACCCTGCTCGACGACCTGTTCGAGCTCAGCCGCGCCCAGGCCGGCGTGCTCCAGCTGGAGATCGACCGCCTGTCGCTCGGCGATCTGGTCTCCGACGCGATCGCCGGCATCGCGCCGGTCGCGGCGTCGAAGGGCGTGCGGGTCGAAGGTCGGGTCGCCGAGCCCGTTGCCCAGCTGCACGGCTCGGCACCCGAGCTGCTGCGGGCACTGCGCAACCTGCTCGAGAACGCGGTGCGGCACACCCCCGCCGATGGCTCGGTGATCGTCGAGGTCGGTTGCACCGGGGATCGCGCGTACGTGTCGGTCGTCGACGACGGTCCGGGCATCGCCGACGACGACCTCGACCAGCTCTTCGACGTGGGGTTCCGGGCCGACCCCGCACGGACCCCCGGCGACGGCGCCGGCCTGGGCCTCGCCATCGCCCGCTCGTTCGTGGAGGCACACCGAGGACACATCACGGTCGAGAACGAAGACCGTGGCGCGCGGTTCACCGTGTGGCTCCCGGTCGACGCACCGGAACGACCCGACCGCGCCGATCCCGCACCCGCCGCCACGTGACGGCGTCGATGCGCGTGCTCGTCACCGGTGGCGCCGGGTTCGTCGGCAGTCACGTGGTCGACGCGCTCGTCGCGCGCGGCCACTCTGTGGTGATCGTCGACACCATGCACCCGCAACGCGACGACCGCGTCGAGATCCAGGTCGGCGACCTGAGCGACCCCGACGTCGCACGACGCGCCGTCGCTGGCGTCGACGCGGTGTGTCACCAGGCGGCGATGGTCGGACTGGGGGTCGACTTCGCCGACGTGCGCCGCTACGTGCTCGACAACGACCTCGCGACTGCGACGCTTCTCGGCGCGCTCCACGACCGGCGCTTCACCGGCCGGTTCGTGCTCGCGAGCAGCATGGTCGTGTACGGGGAGGGTGCGTACCGGTGCGAGCGCGACGGCGTCGTCGCGCCCGGGCCGCGCGCGGTCGACGACCTCCGAGCCGGTCGGTTCGACCCGCCGTGCCCACGCTGCGGCACCGCCCTTGCTCCCGAGCTCGTCGACGAGGATGCACCGACCGACCCCCGAAACGTGTACGCCGCCACGAAACTGCACCAAGAACACCTCCTCACCGCTTACGCGCGCGAACACCAGGGGGTCGCACCCATCGCGCTGCGGTACCACAACGTGTACGGGCCGAGGATGCCTCGCGACACGCCGTATGCGGGCGTCGCGTCGATCTTCTGGAGCGCGGCTGCGCGCGGCGACGCACCGCGCGTGTTCGAGGACGGAGGCCAGACGCGCGACTTCGTGCACGTCCACGACGTCGCCCGCGCGAACGTCGCTGCGCTCGAGGCGCCGTCCGACATCACCGGGGCGTTCAACATCGCGAGCGGTCGACCGCGCACCGTGCTCGAGCTCGCCCGCGCCATCACCGAGGCGAACGACAGCCCTGCGCCCGACGTGGTCGGCGGCTACCGGCTCGGCGACGTTCGCCATGTCGTCGCGTCTCCCGAGCGTGCAGCGACCGTGCTCGGCTTCCGAGCCCAGGTGGAGCTCGCCACCGGCGTCGCCGACCTCCGACCGAC
>DASUMP010000181.1:0-3959 GCA_036277635.1 Acidimicrobiia bacterium
TCGCGCTGCTACACGGGCAAGCCCGCGCGCATGGTGCGCAACGCGTGGACCGACGCGTGGGAACCGCAGAACGGTCCGGGCGCGCTCGGCATGCCGCTGCAGAACATCCTCACCGCCGAGGCGAACGCGCGCATCCGCCGCTCGAACCGCACCGACCTCCAGTTCGCGCCCGTCGGTCAGATCGTCGGTCGCATGAACCAGGTCCGCCCCGTGCGCGACGTGATGCAGAGCCTCGTCGAGGAGTACATCGACACCATCGAACGCCTCGAGCAAGGCGTCCAGATCTGACCCCACCCCCCGGTCCTGTTTGGCGAGTTTGCGACCCCTGACGGGCGCAAACTCGCCAATCACGAGTGGTAGCGGGGCGACGGTGTGCCGGGCGGGTGGTGCACACCCGGCTGCGCGTCGGGGTTGGCCACGCACACCTCGGCCTCGAGGCCGTCGGGGTCGCGGAAGAACAGGCTCAGGATCGGTCCGAAGTCGGTCACGAACCCGTCGGTGGCGCCGCGATCGAGCAGCCGGCGCCGGATCTCGTCGAAGGCGTCGATCGACGCGGCGTGGAGCGCGAGGTGGTCGAGGCGACCGCGACCGAACATCGGGACCTGCCGCTGCGACTCGGTGTTGTCGGCGATCTCGAACACGTTCAGCTCCGCGTGCCCACCGATGTGCACGATCGTGAGCTGGAAGCCGTCCTGCTCTTCGATGACTTCGTGGTGCGCGTCGAACACGCTCGCGTAGAACTCGGTGAAGCGGCCGGTGTCGCCCGTCAGCACCGCTACGTGGTTGAACCCGTCGAGGAGCATCGGCGCAGTCTGGCACCGCCGCCGCGTGCGGGGGACGCGCGCTCGACGCGTAGTCTCGCCCGATGTCCGAGCGCACGTTCGTCGACCGTCACGGCGTCGAGGTGTTCACCCGCTGGTGGACGCTCGACGCGCCCGAGGGCGTCGTGCTCGTCTCGCACGGCGCGTCGGAGCACTCGCAGCGCTACGACCGGTTCGCCCGAGCGCTGAACGCCGCAGGCTTCGCAGCTGTCGCGCTCGACCACCGCGGCCACGGGCAGACCGCGGCCGGCGCCGACCGCGCGCTCATGGGGCCCGGAGGCGGCGACGCCGTCGTCGACGACCTCCACGAGCTGCGCGACGCGGTGCGCGCCGAGCTCGGCGACGTGCCCACGTTCCTCTTCGGGCACTCGCTGGGCGCGCTGATCGGGCTCGCCTACCTCATCCGCCACGCCGACGGTCTCGCCGGCGCCGTGCTGTGCGGCTTCCCGGCCGACCCCGACGGCGCCGCCGCGCTCGGCGAGATGCTCCGTGGCCTCGCCGACGCCGGCATGCGCGACGAACCCCTTGCCGACCTCGTGGCCACCGACGCCACGAGCGACTCGCAGCGCACGCGCTACGACTGGCTCAGCCGCGACGCCGACGAAGTCGATCGCTACGTCGCCGATCCGCTGTGCGGCGACGACCACCCGCTCACCTACGGCTACCTCCTCGACCTCTTCGGCGTCGTCGCGCCCGCACGCGAGCGGCTGAGCGCAATCACCTGCCCCGTGTTCGTGATCGCCGGCGACCAAGATCCCGCCGCCGGCATGGGCGCGCACCCGACCGCGCTCGCGAAGGCACTCGAAGCCGACGGCGTCGACGTCGAGCTGCAGCTCTACGAAGGTGCGCGCCACGAGCTGCTCAACGAGACGAACCGCGACGACGTAACCGCCGACCTCATCGCCTGGTTCCGCGCGCACCGCTGAGCTCGACCGCGCCCGGACCGGCGCTGATCGCAGTGGAATAGCGTGCGCGCATGGTCGAACCCGTGAAGATCGGTTGGCTCGGCTCGTGTCTCGACGGGCCCGGCGGCGGCTACGACAAGATCCACCGACTCGCGTTCGATGAAGCGCTCGACGCCGGGCTCCTCGACCGCCCGTACGAGTTCGTGCTGCACGCCGAGCACGGCCTGCCCCACGGCTCCGCGAAGAACGCGACCGACGGCTTCAAGTACCTCGTCGACGAGGGGTGCATCGGCGTCGCGGGCGCGTACAGCTCCGACAACGCGATCACCGTGGCGCCGCTCGCGAACGAGCTGCAGGTGCCGCTGATCTCGTGGGCGGGCACCGAACGCCTCCAGGGCGACTACTGCTTCCGCCTCGGCAACGGCGACTGCGGCGGTGACGCCGCGCTCGTCGTCGCGTGGCTCGTGAAGCAGGGCTTCTCGCGCGTCGCGGTGCTGAGCGAGATCTCGCCGAACGGCGAGGAGTATTTCCGGTACTTCCGCACCGAGTGTCGACGGCGCAACGTGAGCATCGCCGCCGTCGAGAGCGTGTCGCAGAGTCCGGCGAACTTGGCCGAGAACCTCGAGCACCTGCGCGCGGTCGACGCCGACGCGCTCGTGTACATGGGCTACGGCATGCTCGCCGCGAAGGGGCTGCTGCGAACGGCGCTCGACGAGCTGCGCTGGGATCCGCCGCGCATCATGAGCACCGCGTTCATGTGGTACCTCGCGGGCTTCGACCTGTTCGAAGGCTGGGTCGGCATCGACCAGTTCGACCCGTCGAACCCGCTCGCGCAGCGGTTCCACGACCGCTTCGTCGCGCGTCACGGCGAGTCGCCACCGATGTGGCCGAATGCGATCCCCGTGCTCGCGTACGACACCGCGCGCGTGCTCGTCGAGGGCCTCTTCCGTGCGCCGATCCTGAGCGGCCCCGGCCTGAAGACCGGACTCGAGTCGATCCGCTTCATGCCGAGCGCTACCGGCGGCGCCCGCACCCACATCGCGTGCGCGCCACACGAGCACGGCATGTTCCGCGGCGATTGGCTCCTCTACGGCCGCGTCCGCAACGGCGCCCTCGAGTTCGAAGGCCTGTTCGAACCCTGGGAGTGACGACCGCCGACGGGTACTCGACGACCTCGCTGAAGCTGTGGAGCGACGAACGCCTCACAGCATCACTCGGCGTTGACCACGCTCGCTGTGTTGCCCGATAGTGTTACCGCCTGTGGTAACGTCTCACCGTGTCGCGGATCAGGCGCGGGGGTTTCGTCTTCGTGTCCTACGTCGGCGACCACGCGCCACGCCACGTGCACGTGTATCGAGACGGACGCCTGGTCGTGAAGTGGGACCTCGACCATCGTGAACCCATGGAGGGGTCGGCGACTGCGCGGGTTCGCAGGCTGATCGAAGAGCTGGTGCAGGAGGGCAGGCTGTGAAGATCCAGAAGGTGACGGCCGACAATCGTCGCCGCCGGTTCGAGGTCACGACGCGGCGCGGTGTGCTTCCGTTTCCGTACCGTCGCTGCGATCCTGCACCGACGCCCGCCGATCGACTCGTCGACGTGTACGTCGATCCTGAGCTGGGACGTGAAGGCTTCACCTATCGGTTGGAGTCGGGTGCGGAGGGAAGCGTCCACGTCGACTCGGTGCTCGACGCGAACGGGGATCCCGACTACCTCGCCCGACTCGAGCTGTACCGGTTGACCATCGAGGCCAAGCAGCGCCTGGAAGCATCGGGTTGGTCGGTGCGCGACGCCGCGCAACGACTCGGCACGAGTCCGCCGCAGCTCTACCGCCTGCTCGACCCCACCAACTCCTCGAAGTCCGCGCGCCAGCTGCTCGCGGTGCTCGCACTCGGTGGCGCGTCGGTGGAGGTCGCCGACACGCAGCCGCCCTCCGGCCAGTTGGTACCGAGGACATAACTACAGAATGCGGGTTGCTTCGGCCGACCACCGCCAGCTTCGATGGCGGGGGCGTGCGGGAGCGGCTACAAAGAGGCCGACCGCTCATGACGTACGTCTTCGACGATCCGCCGGGCTCACAGGCCCGGTCGTCATCGACGAGTGGACGGGTGCAGGATGAGCGATCACGGACCTCGTGATCGCGGTCCCGGAACAGGAGAATGAGATGGACATCGTCGCGACTTTCGAACGAGTCATCGACCGAACCAACGAAGTCGTCGATCGGGTCCGACCCGAC
>DASUMP010000182.1:0-2287 GCA_036277635.1 Acidimicrobiia bacterium
CCTTCGGCTCGTCCTTCTCCGGCGCTTCGTAGTCGCGGCCGTTGCTCGCGGTCTCGACGCCGACCGTGCCGTCGGCCGACGGGCCGCGCACCGACAGACCGATCGCGACGGCGACCGCGAGCGCAGTCCCGGCCGCCGCGAACTTCTTCACCGCGATCAGGCGGTCGACGCGTCCGCACTTGTCGAGCAGATCCACGAAGTCGAGGTTCGGAGCACCGCCGGTCTCGGCCCGGTGCGCGAGCGCGTCTTGCAGCACGTTCTCGTCCATCACACGCCCTCCCAGGCGAACTCGCGGTGCGTCGGCTCGAGGAGTCGCTCGAGCGCGGCCATCCCGCGCTTGGTATGGGTTCGGACGGTGCCGACACTGCAGCCGACCGTGTCCGCGATCTCGGTCTCGTTCATCCCCGCGTAGTGCCGCAGCACGATCACTTCGCGTTGGCGCGCCGACAGCTGGAGCAGCGCTTCGTGCACGCGGTCCTCGAGGTAGCGGTGCGCGACGCCCGCTTCGGCCGACGCCGCGAACGACGGCGTGGCGAGACGTTCCTTCACGCGAGCGAACACGGCCTGGGTGCGGGCCCGACCCCGCGCGAGGTTGACGACCGTCGAGCGGAGGTACGCCGGTGCCCGCTCGGGCTCGCGCACGCGGCTCCACGACTTGTAGAGCCGGACGAACGCGTCCTGCACCAGGTCCTCCGCGGTCGCCGGGTCGCGCACGAGGAGTCGGGCGAGCCGCACCAGGCCGCCGTACTCGGAGCGGTAGAGCCGCACGACCGCCTCTCGGGCGGTCTCACGATCCCTCCGTGGATTCGTGGTGAGCACCGACATCGACCTACAGACGCGCGAGGCGCTCCGATCTAGGACACGGCCGTTCATCGTGTCGGCGGGAATGGGGTGCGACTGGAGAGCGCTTGTAACCTGGCGTGACCGTCACCGAGAGGATCAGCGTGCCCGTCGAGGTCAGACTCCCCACCGTGTTGCGCCCCCACACCGACGGCCAGCCGTCGGTGCGCGCCGAGGGCAGCACCGTCGGCGAGGTCTTCGCCGCGCTGGTCGCGCAGTACCCGGGGATCAAGGGCAACCTGCTCGATGCCGACGGCGGCTTGCACCGCTTCGTCAACGTCTACGTGAACGACGACGACATCCGGTACCTCGATCAGCTCGACACCAAGGTCGGCGACGGCGACGTGTTGTCGATCCTGCCCGCGGTCGCGGGCGGTTGAGCGCGGCCCCGTCGGGGCGTCTCCCATGACCCGTCACGAGTCGATCCTCGGACTGATCGGCGACACGCCGCTGATCGGTGTGCACCAGCTCTCGCCGAACCCCGACGTGCGCATCTACGCGAAGCTCGAGGGACAGAACCCCGGCGGTTCGTCGAAGGATCGCATCGCGTTGAAGATGGTCGAGCTCGCCGAACGCGACGGCGTGCTCTCACCCGGCGCCACGATCCTCGAGCCGTCGTCGGGGAACACCGGCATCGGGCTCGCGCTGGTCGCGCGACTGCGCGGCTACCGGCTACGCGTCGTGATGCCCGAGAACGTGTCGGTCGAACGCCGCCAGCTGCTCGAGATCTTCGGCGCCGAGGTGACGCTGTCGCCCGGCGAGGAAGGCAGCAACGGCGCGATCCGCATGGCGGAGAAGATCGTCGCCGACGAACCCGGCTACACGTACCTGTTCCAGTACGGCAACCCTGCGAACCCGCTCGCGCACTACGAGCACACCGGACCGGAGATCTGGCGCGACTGCCCCGAAGTCGACGTGTTCGTCGCCGGCCTCGGCACCAGCGGCACGCTCATGGGTGCGGGGAAGTACCTGAAGGAGCGCAACCCGGCCGTCAAAGTCGTCGCGGTCGAGCCGCCGGCCGGTGAGCTGGTGCAGGGGCTGCGCAACCTCGACGACGGCTTCGTCCCGCCGATCTTCGATCCGTCGGTGCTCGACCGCAAGCTCATCGTCCGCCCGCGCGAGTCGGTGCTGCACACGCGCCGGCTGCTCGACGAGTGCGGTGTGTTCGCAGGCATCTCGTCGGGCGCGGCGGTCGCCGGCGCGGTGAAGATGGCGGCCACGATGGACTCGGGCACGATCGTCACGCTGCTCCCTGACGGTGGCTGGAAGTACCTGTCGTCGGGCGCGTGGACCGACGACCTCGACACGGTCGTCGAGCGGGCGACGCGCATCAACTACTGGTGACCACGCCGATCGACGCGGCGGTCGCGACGCTCCGAGCCGGCGGTCTCGTCGCGTTCCCGACCGAGACGGTCTACGGACTCGGCGCCGACGCGAGCAACGCCGC
>DASUMP010000183.1:0-12497 GCA_036277635.1 Acidimicrobiia bacterium
GGCGCCGGCCTCGTAGGCGAGGAGCATCGCGACGTCTTCGCTCGTGCCTTCGGCGACGAACTCTTCGTAGTGCACGCCCCAGTCGAGGAGGTTCTCGCGTCCGGGTGCGCGCCCGTCGGGGTGCACGTGGTGCACGAGGTCAGGCGCGCGACGCACCGCGCGCTCCGACACCGAATCGAAGTCGCCGATGATGATGTCGGGTTCGAGCCCGACGTCGAGCAGCGCGTCGGCGCCGCCGTCGACCGCGATCAGCGCGGGGCGGAACTCGCGGATGTACGGACGCAGCGCGGCGAGGTCGCTCGTGTAGTCGTGCCCGCGCACGACGACGAGCGCGTGCCGTCCTCGCAGGTCGGTGCGCAGCGGCGGGAGGACGATGGGATCGAACGTGAGCGACGCTTCCCGGTCGACGAACTCGAGCGTGTTCCGGGCGAACCGCCGCAGCTCGTCGCCGATCGCGGCGCGCGCTTCTTCCATCTGGTCGAGGATCTCGTCGACCGTCGGCAGGTGGCCGCGCCCGATGACTTCACCCGCCCGCCAGAGCCGACCCCGGGCGTCGATCTCGATCGCGTCGCCGTCGCGCACGCGATCCATGATCTCGGGACCCACCGCGTCGAGGAGCAGGATCCCGGCGCGCACGACGCGGATCGGCCCGCCGTTCGGGTAGCGGCCGCTGATCGACTGCGACGCGTTCACGACGGCGCCGACCCCCGCCGCGACCAGGCTCTCGGCCGCGACCCGATCGAGATCCACGTGGTCGATGACCGCGATCTCGCCCGGCGCCAGTCGCTTGACGAGGTCCTTCGTGCGCCGGCCGACGCGTGCGACGCCGCGCACGCGCGTCGCGGCGAGGTCGGGCGACGCCATGTCAGGCGCGCGCCAGCGCGCGCTGCTCGCCCGCGCGTTCGAGGAGCTCTTCGGCGTGCCGGCGGGCGTGGGCGGACGCGCCGACTCCGGCGAGCATCCGGGACAGCTCGGAGACCCGGGCCTCGTCGAGCGCGAGGGCGGCCGACGCGATCGTGCGTCCGCCCTCCTCGTGCTTGGTCACGATGAGCTGGGCGTCGGCGAACGCGGCGACTTGGGGCAGGTGGGTGACGCAGAGCACCTGGTGCGTGCCTCCGAGGGTGGCGAGCGCGCGTCCGACGGCGAGACCGGCTTCTCCGCCGATGCCGGCGTCGACCTCGTCGAAGACGAGGACCGGCGGCGCTTCCGAGAGCACCACGCGCAGGCCCAGCATCGCGCGGCTCAGCTCGCCGCCCGAGGCGGCCCGGGCCAGGGCGCGCGCGTCTTCACCGGTGTTCGCCGCGAGCAGGAACGTGACGTCGTCGGTCCCGTCGTCGGTGGCTTCGCCGTCGTCGACCCGGACGGTGAAGCGGGCCGCGGGCATCGCGAGCTCGTGCAGGTGCTCGGTGACGCGTTCGCCCAGCGGCGCCGCGGCGGCGTCGCGCGCGCGACGTAGCCGGCGCGCGGCTGCGAGCATCGCTGCCTCGACGCGCGCCTGGGCGGCGACCAGCGCCTCGACGCGAGCGTCGTGACCTTCGAGCTCGGCGAGCCGCTGCGCGATCTCGTCGCGATAGGCGACCACGTCGGCGAGCGTCGCGCCGTACTTCCGGCACAGCTCGCGCAGCCGTTGCCGGCGGGCGCGCAGCTCGGCGAGGCGCTCCGGATCGGCGACGACCGCCTCCCCCGCCATGCGCACGTCGCGTGCGAGCTCGCCCAGCTCCGATTGCAGGGCCCGGGCGCGCTCGGCCATGTCGTCGAACGGGGTCGCGTCGAGACGGGCGACCGCGGCGCCGATCGCGTCGGCGGCGTCGCGCTCCAGGTCGTCGTGCGCGAGCGCCAGCGCGTCGCGGTGCTCATCGGCGGCGGCGAGGAGGCGTTCGTCGCGTTCGAGCTGCGCCTCTTCGTCGGGATCCGCGATCGCCGCCTCCGCGATCTCGTCGAGCTGGTAGCGGAGCAGGTCGATCTCCCGGGCGCGGGCGCGCTGGTCGCCGCCGAGCGCGTCCATCTCGTGCGCGATCGCCCGCAGCTCGGCGCGGCACGTGCGGTAGTCGTCGCGGGCGGCGAGCGCCTCGGGTCCGGCGAACCGATCGAGGAGCGCGCGCTGCACGGCCGGCTGCAGCAACGACTGATGATCGTGCTGGCCGTGCAGATCGACCGCCGCACGCGTGCGCTCCGCGAGCTCGGCGACGGTGGCGAGGCGACCGTCGATGTACGCGCGGCTGCGACCTTCGACAGGCACGACGCGGGTGAGCACCATCTCGTCGTCGCCGAGCAGCAGCCGGGCCTCGACGCGCGCCTCGGCGGCCGACGCCCGCACCACCCGGCTGTCGGCGCGGCCGCCGAGCAGCAGGTCGAGCGCGGTCACGAGCAGGGTCTTGCCCGCGCCGGTCTCGCCCGTGATCGCGGTCATCCCGGGGCCGAGGCGCACGAGCAGCTCTTCGATGATGCCGAGGTTCTCGACGCGCAGCTCGGTGATCACGTCAGCGGTCCGGGAGCTCGAACTTGGCCTTCAGCAGCTGGTGGAAGTCGCGCGGCTCGAGCTCCACGATGCGGGCGGGCGCGCTCGCGGCCCGGCACGTGACGGTGTCGCCCGACTCGAGCAGGCCGACGTCGCGACCGTCGACCGTGAACGCCACCGGCCGCTCCGCGCTCACGACCAGGTCGAGCTGCTCGTCGGCCGCGAGGAGGAGCGTGCGGTCGAACAACATGTGCGGCGACACCGGCGTGACGAGCAGGCACTGGAGCGCGGGCGACGCGATCGGCCCCCGCGCCGAGAACGAGTAGGCGGTGGAGCCGGTGGGTGTGGCGACGATCACGCCGTCGGCCGCGTAGGTGGTGAACGGGCTGCCGTTCACGCACACCTCGAGCCGCACGAGGTGACCGGCGCGCACCTTCTCGAGCACGGCTTCGTTGAGCGCGAACCACGGTCCGGCGGCGACGCCGCTCGCGCGCACCGACACCTCGAGCACCATGCGCTCGGACACCCGGAAGTCGCCGGCGACGAGGCGGGCGAGCGACGGTTCGAGCTCGGTGAGCTCGATGGAGGTGAGGTAGCCGAGCTGCCCGGCGTTCACCCCCACCACCGGCACCGGCCGCGGGTACACGAGCTGCACCGCGTGCAGCATCGTTCCGTCGCCGCCGACCGACACGACGAGGTCGACGCCGTCGGCGAGCACGTCGGCTGCGACCGCGTGCCCGTCGAGGCCGATGATCCCGGCCTCGTCGGTGGCGATCCGCACCTCGACGCCGTGCTCGGTGAGCCAGTGCGCGGCCGTGCGCGCCACGGCATGCGCCTCGGGTCGTTCGCGGTGCACGACGAGTGCGACCGACTTCACGCGTCGCCCCCCGCGTGCGCGGCCGCGACGACCTCGGCGACCGCACCGTCGGGCAGGGTGCCCGGACCGCGCCGCGCGTGGAGGAAGAACTCGATGTTGCCTTCCGCACCCCGCAGCGGCGACACGGTGAGCGCACGGACGCCGAGCCCGTGATCGGCGAGCGCGTCGACCACCTCGCGCAGGGCGCGCGCGTGCTCGGCGGGTTCGCGCACGACGCCGCGCTTGCCGACCTTTCCCCGCCCCACCTCGAACTGGGGCTTCACCAACCACACGTGATCGGCATCGGGTGTGCAAACCGCGTCGATCGCGACGGCGACCGACCGCAACGACACGAACGAGAGGTCGGCGACGCTCAGCGTCGGCGGCGCACCCACGAGCGTGGCGTCGAGGTCGCGCACGTTGGTGCGCTCGAGCACGGTCACGCGCTCGTCGTTGCGCAACGACCACGCGAGCTGGCCGCGCCCCACGTCGACGGCGACCACATGCGCGGCACCGCGCTGCAGGAGGCAGTCGGTGAACCCTCCCGTCGACGCGCCGGCGTCCAGACAGCGACGCCCCGACACGTCGAGCGCGAACGCGTCGAGCGCGCCCGCGAGCTTCTCGCCGCCGCGCGAGACGAACCGAGGGCCGTCGGCGCGCAGCGTGATCGGCTCGTCGGGAGCGACTTGGCGCGACGCGGTGGCCGCGGGCGCGCCGCGCACGTGCACCTGCCCCGCCGCGATGGCAGCCGCCGCGCGCGCCCGAGTGTCGACGAGGCCTCGTCGCACGAGCTCGGTGTCCAAGCGGCGACGGACCACGCGCGACGCCGGACGGTCAGCTGCCCGCGCGCGAGGCGGACTTCTTGGCGGCCGACTTCTTCGCCGCCGCCTTCTTCGCGGTCTTCTTCGCCGCCGGCTTCTTCGCGGCCGCCTTCTTGGCCGTCGGCCGCGCCTTGGCTCCCGATCCGGAGACCGACGCGATCTTGCGTTCGAGCCGGTCGAGGTCGGCGGTGGTCGCGATCCCGAGCGCCTTGAGCTGGCGCTGGACCTCGGCCGCGACGAGCTCCCCGAGCGCCTCGGTGCGGCGCCGGCTCATCTCGACCAGCTCGTCGACCGCGGCGCCCAGCTGATCACGGGCGAGCTGACCCTGGGCGACGAGATCGCTCGCGATCGCTCGGGCCTGGGAGCGACGCAGCTCGCTGAACTGCATCCCCACCTCGAGCAACTGCTTCCAGTCGGGGGACTGCGGCATGGGTTCCTCCGGACGGCACGCCCGTCGAAGGGTGTGCGGGACATCGGCGACCGCCGAAGCCTACGGCCACGACCCCCGCGCGGCCAGGACCGGAGCCGTTCGGCGCGCCGGTGCGTGCACCACCGGTCGCTACCGTGCCCGCGTGGTCATCCCGCTGCGTGACGACACCCCGTCGGTGCGACGACCGTACGTGACGATCGCGCTCGTCGTGATCAACGTCGTCGTCTACTTCGGCGTGCAGCCGCGCACCGACTCCGTCGAGTCGCAGGAGTTCCTCTACCGCAACGCCGCGATCCCCTGCGAGCTGCGCACCGGCGAGCCGATCACGGCGGCCGCGGTGGTCACCGGCGACTGCGCGAGTGACGCGGTGCGCATCGATCGGCTCGGGACGCCGAACGTCGTGCCCGCCCAGGAGATCTACCCCGACAAGAACGTGTACCTCGCGCTCTTGTGGTCGATGTTCTTGCACGGTTCGTTGCTGCACCTGCTCGGCAACATGCTCTTCCTCTGGATCTTCGGCAACAACGTCGAGGACCGCTTCGGGCACGTCGCCTACGCGGCGTTCTATCTCGTCACCGGTGTCGCCGCGACCGCCGCCCACGTGCTCGGCAACAGCGGCGCGACGGTGCCGCTGATCGGTGCGTCGGGCGCGATCGCGGGCGTGATGGGCGCGTACTTCGTGTGGTATCCCGCGGCGCGCGTCCTCACGTTGCTCGGCTGGTTCCTGCTGGAGCTCCCCGCCGCGCTCGTGCTCGGCATCTGGTTCGTGCTGCAGTTCGCGACCAATCCGAACGAAGGCGTCGCGTGGCTCGCCCACGTCGGTGGCTTCGTGGCCGGCGCCGCGATCGCCCTCGCGCTGCGCGCCGTGTTCGTGGCGCCGTCGCAACGACTCGCCTCGGCGGCCTGGTACGACGACGATGACGACGACCGCCCGCGCTTCGGCCGCCGCGACGACTAGCGACGACGAGCGACGACGAGCGACGACGAGCTCATCCGAGTCCGCGCAGCAGCAGCGGCGCGAGCGTCCCGAGGTCCGCGGCGACGAACGGCGGCGGCGGGTCGGGCACGGGTTCTTCACCGGGCGTGCCCGCGACGCCGGAGAGCACGAGCGCGAACGGCCATCCGAGCGCGGCCGCGAGCGCGCCGTCGGTCGACGGGCGGTCGCCGACCACCACGCCGCGCGTACCGAACCGCGCCCGCACCAACGCGACGATCGGCGCCTCCGGCTTGCCCGCGACGACCGGCGTGCGTCCCGACGCGGCGGCGACCGCGGCGACGATCGCGCCGTTGCCGGGCAGCAACCCGCCCGGCACGGGATACGTCGGGTCGAGGTTGGTGGCGACGAAGCGCGCACCGGCGCGCACCGCGTCGGCCGCCACCGCGAGCCGGTCGAAGTCGAAGTCGCGGTGCCAGCCCACGACGACCGCGTCGGCGGGCGGCGCGTCGACCACCACGAACCCGCGCTGACTCAGCGCCTCGCGCACGCCGGCGCCCGCGCACGCGAGCACCGCGGCGCCCGGGGAGAGCTCGGCGGCGAGCAGCGCGGCTGCGGCCATCGCCGAGCTCACGACGTCGTCGCCGGTGGCCGGGACCCCGGCCGCCGCGAGCCGGTCGCAGTACTCGTCGACGGTGGCGCCCGAGTTGTTCGTCACGAACCCCACGCGCACGCCGTGGGCGCGCAGCGTCGCGATCCCGTCGGCCGCGCCCGGGATCGGCACCGATCCCCGCCACACCACGCCGTCGAGGTCGCACAGCACCACCGGCGGCGCGGCGGGGTCGGGGATGGCGGTCACGGCCGCTCCGGGCGCGCCTCGTCCTCGTCGGGCTCGGCCTCCGCGAGCGCGGCGCGGTAGTCGGAGTTGTCGGGGCGCATCACGGTCGCCATCTGGAGGTGACCGTGCGCGCCTTCCCGATCACCGGCTCGGAGCCGGCACACGCCCACGCCGAAGTGCGCGTAGTCGTTCACCGGGTCGAGCTCGAGCGCGGCGCGGAACTCGGCCTCGGCGTCGGCCACCCGCCCGCTGCGGAAGTAGGCGCGCGCGAGCGTCTCGCGGATCGAACCCTGCTCGGGCTCGAGGTCGCGTGCGCGCTCGAGGACGACCACAGCCGCGTACGGGCTGCCCGAGTGGAGCAGGCGCGTCCCCTCTTGGAACGCGGAGTAGGCGTCGGCGGTGCCGTTCATCGTTCCTCCCTTGCGCCGAGGGGATCCGTTCGATCCCTGTGGTACAACCGGGGAGCATTCCCGCCCGCACGGAGCACCGGTGCCCGACTTCTTGCCGTTCCCTGGGATCCGGTACGACCTCGCCACGGTCGGCACCGATCTCGGGCCGCTCGTCGCCCCACCCTACGACGTCATCGACGACGAGCTGTGCCGGTCACTCGAGGCCGCGCACGAGCAGAACGCGGTGCGGGTGATCCTCCCCCGCGACCACGAGCGCGAGGGCGACCGCTACGAACGGGCCGCCGCCACGTTCGCGGCGTGGGAGGCGAGCGGCGTGCTCCGGCGCGACGACCACCCGCGCTTCTACACGTACCGGATGGAGTTCCGCGACACCCACGGCGTCGACCGTCACACGACGGGCGTGCTCGGCGCGCTGGTGCTGCCCACCGCCGACGACGGCTCGGTGCTCCCCCACGAGCGCACGTTGCCGAAGGCGAAGAGCGACCGCCTCGCGCTGCTGCGCGCGATGCGCACGAACGTCGACCCGATCTGGGGTCTGAGCACCACCGACGGGCTCACCGCGCTGCTCGACGGCGCCGAGCCGCTGAGCAGCTGCACCGACGTCGACGGCGTGCGCCACCACCTCGGCGCGGTGCCCGACGCGCGCGTCGACGCGGTGCGCGCGGCCGTGGGCGCCGGGCCCCTCGTCCTCGCCGACGGGCACCACCGCTACGAGACCGCGCACGCCTACCGCAACGAGGTCGCCGCCGCGGGCCGCGACACGGCGGGCGCCGACGCGATCATGACGTTCGTCGTCGAGCTCGCCGACGACCAGCTGTGCATCGAGCCGATCCACCGGCTCCTCACCGTGCCCGCGGGCGTCGACGTGCGTGCGCTGCTGGCCGACGCGTTCGTGGTGACCGACGCGGGCCCGAACACCCCCGAAGGCGTCGACGCGCTGGAAGACCGGATGCGCGCCGACGGCGGCGTCGGCCTCGTCGACGACCGGGGGATCGCGTTGCTCGTCGCCCGGCCCGAGATCGCGACCGCCGCGCTGGCGAGCGAGCCCGAGCCGGTGCGCAGCACCGACGCCGCCCTCGTCGAAGCGGTGGTCGTGCCCCGCCTGCCGCAGGCGACGTTCGAGTACCGCCACGACGCGCACGCGGTCGCGGCGCTGGTCGACAAGGGCAACGCGTCGGCGGGCGTGCTGCTGCGACCGGTGTCGGTGGCCGACACGCGCGCGGCGGCGATGGCCGGGCTGCGCATGCCGCAGAAGACGACGTTCTTCACGCCCAAGCCGCGCACCGGGATGGTGTTCCGCCGTCTCGACTGAGCGGGCGGCGCACGCCGGTGGGTCAGACCGCCGCCGCGGCGCCGATCAGGTGACGGTCCAGGTGGCGCCGGACGCGATCAGTGCGGTGAGGTCGCCGGGACCCTGCTTCTCCGACGCCGCCGCGAGCTGGCGCTGGATCTCATCCTCGTAGACCGGCCGCTCGACGTCGCGGAACACCCCGACGGGCGTCGGCACGTTCGGCGCGTCGGCGAGACGCGAGAGCGCGAACGCGAGCGTGGGGTCGGGGCGGTGCTCGTCGTGCACGAGCAGCGCGTCCTCGCCGACGTCGGCGACCGTCACGACGTGCGGCTCCCCGAACTCGTTGAGGGCGACGCCGAGATGGTTGTCGGTGCCGAAGCGGATCGGCTCGCCGTGCGTGAGCGGCACGAGCATGTCGGCGCGCACGTCGCGCTTGAGGATCGTGTCGAACGCGCCGTCGTTGAACACGTTGCAGTTCTGGTACACCTCGACGAACGCGGCGCCGTCGTGCTGGTGGGCGCGGCGGAACATCTCCATCATGTGCTTGCGGTCCATGTCGTGGGTGCGCGCCACGAACGTCGCCTCGGCGCCGAGCGCCACCGACACCGGGTTGAACGGGTGGTCGATCGAGCCGAACGGCGTGCTCTTCGTGACCTTGCCGACCTCGCTCGTGGGTGAGTACTGCCCCTTCGTCAACCCGTAGATCTGGTTGTTGAACATGATGATCTTCAGGTTCACGTTGCGACGCAGCGCGTGGATCAGGTGGTTCCCGCCGATCGACAGCATGTCGCCGTCGCCGCCGATCACCCACACGTGCAAGTCGGGACGCGCCATCGCGACGCCGGTGGCGATCGCGGGCGCGCGCCCGTGGATGCTGTGCACGCCGTAGGTGTTCATGTAGTACGGCAGGCGCGCCGCGCAGCCGATCCCGGAGACGAACACCATCTCTTCGGGGCGCACGCCGAGCTCGGGCAACACGAACTGGATGGCCGCGAGGATCCCGTAGTCGCCACAGCCCGGACACCACCGGACCTCCTGGTCGGACTCGAAGTCCTTGCGGGTGAGCGGTTCGGCCGTGGTCACGCCTGCATCGCCTCCATGATCTTCGCCTCGAGGTCGGCGGCGCGGAACGGGACGCCCGCGACCTTGGTGACGCTCTGCGCGTCGACCAGGTACTCGGCTCGCAGCAGCCGGGAGAGCTGACCGAGGTTGAGCTCGGGCACCAGCACCTGGTCGTAGCGGGAAAGGATGTCGCCGAGATCCGCCGGGAACGGGTTGAGGTGCGTGAGGTGCGCGTGCGCGATCGGCAGGCCCCGGGCCCGGACGCGCCGCACCGCCGCTTTGATCGCACCCCACGTGCTCCCCCACCCGACCACGAGGATCTGCGCGCCGGGCTCGTCGTCGAGCTCGGTCGGCGGGATGTCGCGCGCGATGCCCGCGATCTTCGCGGCGCGGATGCGCGTCATCTTGTCGTGGTTCTCGGGCTGGTAGCTGATGTTTCCGGTGCCGTCTTCCTTCTCGATGCCGCCGATGCGGTGCATCAACCCCGGCGTGCCGGGGATCGCCCACGGCCGCGCCAACGTGTCGGGGTCGCGCAGGTACGGCCAGAACTCGTCGCCGTGGTTCGGTGCGGTCGCGAACGGCACCGAGATGTCGGGGAGCGCGGTGAGGTCGGGGAGCAACCACGGCTCCGCACCGTTCGCGAGGTAGCCGTCGATGAGCAGGATCACCGGCGTGCGGTACTTCACCGCGAGGCGCGCGGCTTCGAACGCCATGTCGAAGCAGTGCGACGGCGAGCGCGCCGCCACGACCGGCAACGGCGCTTCGCCGTGGCGGCCGTACATCGCGAGCAGCAGGTCGGCCTGCTCGGTCTTCGTGGGCAGACCCGTCGACGGTCCGCCGCGCTGCACGTCGACGAGCAGCAACGGCAGCTCGAGGCTGATCGCGAGACCGAGCGCTTCGGATTTCAGGTCGACGCCGGGACCGCTCGTGCCGGTGACCGCGAGTGCGCCCGCGAACGCGGCGCCGATCGCGATGCCCGCCGCCGCGATCTCGTCTTCGGCTTGGAGGGTGCGCACCCCGAAGTTCTTGTGCTTGGAGAGCTCGTGGAGGATGTCGGACGCGGGCGTGATCGGGTACGACGCGTACACGAGCGGCAGGCGCGCCCGCTGCGACGCCGCGATCAGGCCGTAGGCGAGCGCGAGGTTGCCGACGATGTTGCGGTACGCGCCCGGCGGGAGCTTCGCGGGCTGCACCTCGTAGGGGTGGTCGAACAGCTCCGCGGTCTCACCGAAGTTCCGGCCCGCCTTGAACGCCGCGAGGTTGGCGGCGAGCACGTCGGGGCGGTGCTTGAAGTGCGACTCGATCCACTCGCTCACTGGCTTCGCCGGTCGCGTGTACATCCAGCAGAGCAAGCCGAGCGCGAAGAAGTTCTTCGACCGCTCCGCGTCGCGGGGCTTCACCCCGAGCTCGCGGGTGGCCTCGATCGTGATCGACGTCATCGGCACCGGGTACACGGTGAAGTTCGCGAGCGACTCGTCGTCGAGCGGGCTCGTCGCGTAGCCGGCCTTCTCGAGGTTGCGGGGCTCGAACGCGTCGCTGTTGACGATCAACGTGGAGCCGGGCGCCATGTCGGAGAGGTTCGCCTTCAACGCCGCCGGGTTCATCGCGATCAGCACGTTCGGCGTGTCGCCGGGCGTCACGATGTCGTGGTCGGAGATGTGGACCTGGAACGACGAGACGCCGGCGATCGTGCCGGCGGGGGCGCGGATCTCGGCCGGGAAGTTCGGCAGGGTCGCGAGGTCGTTGCCGAACGCGGCCGACAGCTCGGTGAAGCGGTCGCCCACCAGCTGCATGCCGTCGCCGGAGTCGCCGGCGAAGCGGATCACGACGCGGTCGAGCGTCTCCGCTCGCCGCGCCGGAGGAGTCTCTACGGTCACCGTTGACCTTTCTCTTGCGCGAGTCTCTCGTGCGAGCGGCGCGCTGTCGCGTGACCACCTCGTGTGGTGCGTCGCGAGGCGTCACTGTACCGCCGCGTCCCGCGAAGTCGGTGCACGCGTCGGGCCCGCGCACCGCCCGAGCGGCCACGCGCGACCGGGTGTGGGAGCATCGAGTCGCCGCCGCGGGTGGACCCCGGCGACGCGCCGCCCCCTATCCTCGATCGACCGCGCGGCGCCGGCCGCACACAGGAGGAACCCGCATGGCCCTCGGCTACGACAAGCAGCTGTTCATCTTGGCGTTCGACCACCGGGGCTCGTTCCAGAAGAAGATGTTCGGCATCCCCGGCGACCCGGACGCCGCCGAGACCGCCCGCATCGCGGATGCCAAGAGCGTGATCTTCGACGGCTTCGCCGCCGCGATCGCCGCCGGTGCCCCCGCGGACGAGGCCGGGATCCTCGTCGACGAGCAGTTCGGCGCCGACATCGCCCGCAAGGGCGCGGCCAACGGCTGGATCGTCGCGATGCCGGTCGAGAAGAGCGGCCTCGACTACTTCGACTTCGAGTACGGCGACGACTTCGGCGCCCACATCGAGGAGTTCGCGCCGACGTTCTCGAAGATCCTCGTGCGCTGGAACCCCGAGGGCGACGCGGCGATGAACCAGCGCTCGCTCACCGGGCTGCGCCGCCTCTCCGACTGGCTGCGCGAGCGCGACCGCAAGTTCCTCTGCGAGCTGCTGGTGCCGGCCGAACCCGCCCAGCTCGCCGCCGTGGGCGGCGACGAGGAGCGTTACGACGTGGAGGTGCGCCCAGGCCTGATGGTCGGCGCGATCGAGGCGTTCCAGGCCGCGGGCATCGAGCCCGACATCTGGAAGATCGAAGGCGTCGACCGGCGCGACGACTGCGAGCGCATCGCCGCCGCGGCCCGCCGCGACGGGCGCGACGGCGTGGCGTGCGTGGTGCTCGGCCGGGGCGCGAACGCCGAGAAGGTCGACCACTGGCTGCGCACCGGCGCCGGCGTCGACGGCTACATCGGCTTCGCGATCGGGCGCACCATCTGGTGGGACCAGCTCAAGGGCTACCTCGACGGCACCCTCTCCCGCGACGACGCCGCCGCGCAGATCGCCGCGAACTACCGCCGCTCGATCGACGTGTACAAGGGCGCCTGAGCCCGATCACGTCAGCAGCTCGTCGAGCGCGGCCTGGGCCCGCCGCAACGCGGCCGTGACCCGGCGCCGGTCGCCGCCGCGCGCCACGAGGTCGGCTTCCACCTCGACGCGCGACATCGCGCCGCCCGCGCCCCGGTAGAACCGCCGCCGCACCCGCCCGACCACCACGACCTCGTCGCCCGCGTCGAGGCCCTCGACCCACGCCGGCGGCTCCCACACCGTGACCGGCACCGACTGCGCCGCGCCGTTCGGCGGGCGGGTGGTGACCTGCAACACCGCGAGCACCCGGCCCGACGGCAGCACGCGCACCTCCGGCACGCTCGAACAGCACCCCCGAACCACAGCAAGGTTGAC
>DASUMP010000184.1:0-3140 GCA_036277635.1 Acidimicrobiia bacterium
CGAGGAAGTCGTAGAGCGCCCGGGTCCCCATGCAGAACGTCGTGACGAGCTTGCCGGGGCGCGTGACCTTGCGGGTGCCGGTGACGACGCCCGACTCGAACAGCTCCATCGCGCCGTCGGAGAGCAGCTCGGTGTGGATGCCGAGATCCGTGTGGTCCCGCAGCGACGCGAGGATCGCGTTCGGGATCGCGCCGATGCCGGCTTGGATCGTCGCGCCGTTCGGGATCCGTTCGGCGACGAGACGCGCGATCGCGAGGTCCTTGTCGCTGGCGGCGGCTGCGGGCAGCTCGACGAGCGGGTAGTCGGCCTCGACCCACCCGGCGACCTGCGACACGTGCAGGTTGTTCTCCCCGAACGTGCGCGGCATGTTCGGGTTGACCTCGCAGAAGAACGGGACGCGACCGATGAACCGCGCGACGTAGTCGGCATTGGTGCCGAGCGACAGGTATCCGTGCTTGTCGGGCGGCGTCGCGGCCGCCAGCACGAGCGAGCACTTGGTGGTGCGCCGCAACAGTGTGGGCACCTCCGAGAAGTGCGCCGGGACGAGGTCGCACCCGCCCTCTTCGTACGCCCGGCGCGTGATCGGCGACAGGAAGTACGACACGTGGTCGAGGTGGCCGCGGTGCTTGCCGTGCAGGTACGGGTGGTCGTACAGCGCGTGCATCTGGTGCACCCGCACGCCCTCCAGCTCGGCGGCGTGCGCATCGAGCGTGTCGATGAGCGTCTTCGGTTCACCGTTCGCGAGCGGTACGACGATGTCGGCTCCGGGCGGGACGTGGTCGAGCACGTCGACGGCGCTCCCCGGTCCGGACATGTCCGGAGGCTAGTGACGTCCGGCCAGGCTCGGCTCGCGTCGCTCCCACGGCTCGTACACGACGATCGCTTCGACCGCGTCGGCGTCGGGCGCGAGCTCGGGGGACACCGAGCGCCGACGCGACCGTCGCCGCGGCGACGGCCACGTCGCCCAGACGACCGACAGCGCCATCACGACCGCGAGGACGTGCGGTTCGAGGAGCTTGCGCAGCCAGATGCCGAGACCCCGCACGATGTACCGCGGCTTGCCCTCGACGTTCGCGGCCGTGGGCGTCCACTCGTCGGCGCGGTCGCGGTTGTCGCCCTGGGTGACGTACGTGCCATCCGTGTTCACGTCCACGATCCGGTGGATCACCCGGAGCCCCTCACCCGGCTGATCCTTCGGGACGCGGTACAGCACGATGTCGCCAGCGATGTACTTCGACTTCGCACGCGTGACGACGAGGTCGCCGGGCGCGTACGTCGGACGCATCGAGTTGCCCGCCACGATCACGTATGCGGTTTCGCCGCCGAGGGTGACGGGGCGCATCCACCACAGCACTGCGAGCGCGGGGAGGAATGCGACCGACCACACGAGCGCGCGCCGACGACGGCGCCGCGCGATCAGGCGCTGCCGACGGGTCGGTTCACGTCGCATGCCGCGCCGACGCACGCTCACGGCAGGCTCTCCACGAGGAAGCTCGCGAACGTCGTCTGCTTGTCGCCGTTCGCCCACAACCCCACGCGCGTGTTCGCGCCGTAGGTGGTCATCTGCGCGGCGGTCAGCGTGTAGGTGGAGACGAGGACACCGTTGAGGTACGCGCGGACCTGGTTGCCCTCGACCTCGACGCGGAGCAGGAACGAACCGGGCGCACCGATCCCGTTCACGGTCGCGAGGGGCGTCGCCGCCGTGGCAGTGAACGACCCGATCGCGAGCTGCCCGCCGTTGATGTTGCGGATCTCGACGTAGAGGCCTTGCGTTCCCGCGCTGTTGACCCGCAACGCGACACCTGATCGCCGGGCGCCGGTCGGGAACGACGGCGAGTCGATGGTCACGGCGTAGTCGGTGACGCCGACGTTCAGCGTGGCGCGCCCGTTGGTGGTGACTGTCGTCATGTTCGCCTGGTTCGCGTTGAGCCGCCACGTGCCCGCGTGGACGGTCCACGTCCCTCCGACCGGCGCCACGCGTCCGTTGAGGTTCGTGTTGTTGGGCGCGGTGAACGGATCCCACGCGTAGACGGTGGGAATGTCCGGCGCGGCCGCCACCGCGTATCCGGTCAGCTGCGACACGCGGATCCCTCCGAGCGTCGCGGCCGTCGCGATCAGTGCACCGATGCCGAGCCCGGTGATGATCGTGACGATCCGGCGAGGTGTGCGTGCGCGCGCTGCCCTGCCCCGGTGAAGCGTGCCCACGTCGTCCAACTCCCCTCGCGCCATCGGGCCGGGAGTGCCCCGGCCCGATGACGACGGATGGGTCGTGATGGATCAGCCAGCGATGACGATCGCGACGCCCTCGACGCTCTCGGCGGAAGCCGACGGCGCGAGCGCGACGCTCTGGGACGCCCCGCCGACGACGGCCGAGCCCGACGAAAGGGCTGCGCCGGCGCCGTCGGAGACGGTCACGCTGATGTCCTGGCCGTTGCACGCCGCCGCGATGCCTGACACGTCGACCGCGTCCACGACGTACTCGCCGCTCACGGCGTCGTACGAGGTGGTGAAGTCGACGTCGACACCGTCGGTGTCGCACGACGCAACGACATCGGCATCTGCGCCGAGGTCGCTGTTGTTGATGCCCCCCAGACTTGCCGCACTCGCGAGCACTGCTCCGAAGGCGACGAGACCGAGAAGGATGGGAAGGAGGAAACGGCGCGTGCGCCGGTCCTCGGTGCCGGTGGTGTTAGTGGTGTGACGCATGGGGTTCGTATCGGGCAGAACTCGGCGACCTTGACTCATTTTCGGAGAATCTGTCTGCTAGGGGCTCCCAATCGGCGGGCCGGATTACTGTCTCCGCCCGTGACCGACGTGCAGGCGCCCCGCCCCGTCGAGCCCGCGTCGGGCCTGCTGCGGCGCTGGAAGTACGCCCTCGCCACGACGAACCCGCCCGACGGTGCGCTCGACCCTGTCACGAAGTGGCTGGTGCTCACGCGCGCCGGCGTGCTGCCCATGACGTTGGTCGCGGCGGCCGAAGCGGCGTTGTTGGCGGTGTTCCGCGACGCCGACGTCGCCTGGGGCTGGTTCACGCTCGCCGCGGTGGGGCTCGTGCTCTCGCACGTGGCGAACAACCTCATGAACGACCTGTTCGACCTCGACGTCGGCAACGACACCGAGGAGTACCCGCGCAACCTCTA
>DASUMP010000185.1:0-4870 GCA_036277635.1 Acidimicrobiia bacterium
GGCTGATCGTCCGCTCTGCGCCAGCGGCGCCGCCCGGCTGGGTCGCCCACGCCTCGGCGCACCGGTACGCTCGGCCCTTCTCGGGGCTGTAGCTCAGTTGGCTAGAGCACCTGCTTTGCAAGCAGGGGGTCGTGGGTTCGAGTCCCATCGTCTCCACGAACGACCGACGGCAGCGGTGAGCTCTTCCGCCCGGCCCGCAATGATCGTCTGGACCGGGGTGCCAGTCGCCGCTCAGCGCATCCACCGCTAGGTTTGCGCGGTGCTGGTGGGGACCGGGTCGCGACTGCTGCAGGTCTCGTGAGCACGTCGCGCACGTGCACGATCCTGTTCACGGATCTTGTGGGGTCCACGGAGCTTCGGGCGAGTCTCGGAGACGACGAGTTCGACGTGCGGCGTCGGGCTCATGATCAGCTGCTCGCCGACACGATCGTGCGTCACGGCGGCGAGGTCGTGAAGTTCGGCGGCGATGGCGTGATGGCGGTGTTCACGTCGGCAGCCGACGCGTTGTCGTGCGGTGTGGCGGTGCAGCAGGGTGTCACGCGAGATCGTCGCCACGACACCGAACCTCTCGTGGTGCGCGTCGGGGTCAGCGCCGGAGACGTCGCCGACGAAGACGGCGATTTTCACGGTACGCCGGTCGTGGAGGCCGCTCGGCTGTGCGACGCGGCGCGTGGCGGTCAGGTGCTCGCCGCGGATGTCGTGCGGGTGCTCGCGGGCACCCGCGGCGGCCATCAGTTCGTGCCGTTGGGTGCGCTCGAGCTCAAGGGTCTTCCGGGTCCACTCGTCGCGTGGGAGATCGGCTGGTCGGTCGATCCCGAGAGCGCAATCGTGGTTCCGAGCCGGCTCGCCGAAGTGGGGGCCAGAGGCCGCTGCGTCGGGCGAGACACGGAGCTCGAGGTTCTGGTCGATGCGTGGAAGCGCGTCGTCACCGGCGAACGCCGTCTGGTGTTGGTCGCCGGTGAACCCGGGATCGGAAAGACGCGACTCGCCGCCGAGCTCGCGACGCGCGTCGTCGATCACGGTGGTGTCGCTATCCACGGATGGTGCGACGAAGACTTGGGAGCCCCGTTCCAGCCGTGGGTGCACGCGCTCGGTGCGCTCGTCCGGTCGTGCGACGCCGACGAGCTGGCGGAGGTCTCGAGTGGCATCGCCGCGGACCTCACGCGTCTCGTCCCGGATCTTGCGTTGCGGCTTCCCGCCGTGGTGGGGAGCCAGCCCACGGATGTCGACACGGAGCGCGCCCGCGTGGTCGACGCCGTCGACGTCCTGCTGGAGCGCGCAAGCGCTGCGCGGCCCTTGCTGGTGGTGCTCGACGATCTGCACTGGGCTGACCGCCCGACGCTGTCGCTGCTGCTCCGACTGCTGCGCTCGGACCGGCCGGGGGCGGTGCTGTTCGTGGGCACGTACCGCGACACCGATGTCGACCGCCGGCACCCGCTCGCCGACGCGCTCGCGGACCTGCGGCGCGAGCCGCGAGCGGCGCGGGTGTCGCTCGACGGCCTCGACGAAGCCGGACTCGGCGCCTTGCTAGCTGACCGTGCCGGACACGACGCGCCAGCCGAATTCGTGCGCCTCCTGAGCGAAGGTACCGACGGCAACCCGTTCTTCATCGAGGAGGTGCTGGCGCATCTGGTCGAGACGGGCGCGATCGTCCACCGTGACGGCATGTGGACGACCGACCTCGCGCCGGGAGAGATCGGGCTGCCCGAAGGCGTGCGCGACGTCGTCGGACGGCGGCTCTCGCGCCTCCCCGAGCAGGCGAACGACGTCCTGACAGTGGCGGCCATCGTGGGCCGCGAGTTCGCCCTCCCGACCGTGATCGCGGCCGGGCGCTTCGAGCGCGACGCCGCGCTCGACATGATCGACGCCGCGCTCGCGACGGGGCTCGTCGTGGAAGTCCCGCATACAGCGGGGAGCTTCGCGTTCTCGCACGCGTTGGTCCGCCAGACCCTCGAGGAGGAGATCGGTGGCCCCAAGCGGGCCCGGCTCCATTGGCGCGTGGGGGAGGCGCTCGCCGCGCAGCGTGAGGTGCTCCGCTCGGCAGTCGCGTTCCACCTCTGCGAAGGGGTTCTCGCGGGCGAGCCAGGCGTCGCCGCGGCTGCGGCGGTCGATGCCGCGGACGAGGCATCGACGATCGGTGCTGTCGAAGAGGCCCGCGTGCTCGCGGCCCGAGCGCTCGAGGTGCTCCACGACGCCGACAGCCGACGCCCCGATCTCGAGTGTCGAGCGCAGCTCGTGATCGGCGGGGCCCTGGCGTTCGCCCAGAGCGACTATCCGGCGGCGCGACAGGCGATCGTGACGGCGGCGGAGATCGCCCAGTCGCACGGGTGGGCCGACCTCGCGAGCAAGGCGGCCCTCGTCTACGGCCGGGTCTTCGTGCCGGGCGCGATCGACCCCGTCGCAGAGCAGCTCGCCCGCGCTGCGCTGGAGCTGGGCGGGAGCGATGAGTGGCGTCCGGCGCTGCTCGCCTTCCTGGGCGGCAGCCTCGTGGTCGCGGGGAAATGGGCCGATGGCGTCGCGCTGCTCGACGAGGCACTCGACGGTGTCGCGTCTGCGAACCCTGAGGTCCGCGCCGCGACGTTCGTCATGCGCTCGACGATCTATTGGGGCTGGCCCGACATCTCCGTGAGCGAGTCGGCCGCGCAGCAGGCGCTCGTAGCTTCCGAAGTGACGGGTTCGACCTACCACCTGCTCGGAGCGAGGATGTCGATCGGCATCGCCGCGCTTCGCAACGGTGACCGAGCGCGCTTTCGCGCCGAGCTCGCCGAGCTTCGTGCGCTCGCCGAGTCCCGGTCGACGACGCTGCTGGTCGACACACTCTGGGACGGCACCGAAGCGCTCCTCGACGGCCGGCTCGCCGACTCCGAGCGCCTGGCCGGCGAGCTCCTTGCGAACGTGGCGCCGGATGCTGGGTTCTTCAGCTCGGCAACGGCCCAGTTCGCGGCGGGTTGGTATTGGATGGGGCGCGACGACGAGCTCCTCGCCGCCACAGACCTCTTCTCGGCCGATCAGCCGGGGATGCGCGCCGCGCTGAATGCGGTCCGCGCGTCGACCCTTGCGCGACGGGGCGATACTGCGGCCTCTCTCGCCTTCTACGAGCCACTCGCCGCCGACGGCTTCGCCGACCTCCCACACGACTTCAACCGTCCTGGGCTCATCTGCCACCTCGCGAACGCGACGCTCTGGCTCGGCGACGTGGCGCGCGCCGAACGCCTCGAGCCGCTCGTCGCGGCGTACGCGGGTCAGCTGCTTGTCGCGGGTCAGGCATGCCTCGTCTACGACAGCGCGGACTCGCTACGAGGTGCGCTGCTCAGCATGTTGGGTCGTCACGACGAGGCCGTCGCGTGTGGCGAGGCCGCCGCCGAGCTCTGCGAGCGTTCGGGGTGCGTGCCGACCGCCGTGAAGAACGGGCACCAGCTCGCAGCCGCGTTGGTCGCACGCGGCTACCCGGGTGACGGCGATCGGGCGAAGGCACTCGCCGGCGAGGCGCTCGCACGGGCTCAGAGTCTCGGCCTCGAGCCCGACGTGCGCTTTGCTCGTGCGGTCCTCGACCGCATCGGCTGAGAGGCGCGATCAGGGCGCGTCGTCGGGGACGGCATGTCCCTTGGCGATGATGGCGTCGAGGTTTTCGACGCCATCATCGCCGAGTGGACTGGTTCGACCGTCGAGCCTTACCCCGGGAACGCGTCGCGGAAGGCTGCCTCGAGCTCGGGCGAGTGCGGGCCGCTGAGTCCGCAGGTGTTGACGTTGCCGGCAGTCGCCGAGACCAGATAGCGGCCGCCCGGCTCGAAGGCCACGCCGTCGATGGAGACCTGCGCCGCGCCCGAAGCGATGCTGAGCACGACCTGGTCGGCGGCACCACCCTTGAACCACGTCGACACGTCGAGCGTGACGCTCTCGTCGGTCACCGAGGCGACGGTCCCGTCGAAGGCGGCATCGACGTCGGCCAGGAGATCGGGTGAGAACTCGATGCACGAGCTCATGACTCCAGTCGGTGCGCCGGCCGCGAACTCCACGCTGGTCGGCGCGGCGTCGTCGCCACTACCGATGGCGACGGCGGTCAACCCGCCGAGCCCCACGACGGCACAGGCAGCCGCGGCGACGAGGGCGAGGCGCCGACCGGATCCTGGTCGGCGAGTGGCGGTCGGCGTATCGATCGGGGACGGGGCTTCGGTCATGGCACGCTCCACGAGGTTCGGGACCCGCGAACTGCGGGCGGTCTCGACAGGCCGCGAGGTCGGCCACGGATCCGCGGCGCGTAGGCGTTGCTCCAGATCGTCGGTCACGGTCACGTCACCTCCGTGCGGTCGTCGTCGTGGTTGTGTCCGTCAACCCCGGGCGTCTTTCCGAGCGCGGCCCCGAGTCGTCGCTTGGCGCGGTGCAGACGGATGCTGACGGCGTTGGCCGTGCAGTCGAGCGCCTGCGCGATCTCCGGGGGCGTCAGGTCTTCCCAGGCCCACAGACGCAGCACCTCCTGGTCGGCGTCGGGAAGGGTGGCGAGCGCGGCGTGGAGCGCGGGGTCGGGCAGCTCGGCAGGCTCGCTGCGCTCCGGCTCGTGCGTGGTCGCGACGCGATCGAGGAGTCGGCTCCTGCGCAGATCGCCGCGCCGGGCATTGGCCAAGCAGTTGGCGCCGACCCTGTAGCACCACGGGAGGACCGCGTCCGAGGGGACGTCGTCGAGTCGACGCCACAGCACGAGCAGGACGTCGGCGACGACATCGTCGGCAGTGTGGGCGTCACAACGACGCCGCGCGTAGCGCTGCAGCGGTTCGTAGACGAGGCTCACCAACGCCTCGAAGCGAAGGCGGCGTTCATCGGTCTGAGTATCCACCCACGCGCCTGTGTCCGGCACAGCCACGATGCTTTCAGA
>DASUMP010000186.1:0-10460 GCA_036277635.1 Acidimicrobiia bacterium
GCGCAGGTGCCGCTCGGCGACGGCCATGCCGACCGCGTTCGCGAACCCCTGCCCGAGCGGGCCGGTCGTGACCTCGACCCCGGTCGTGTGGCCCCGTTCGGGGTGGCCGGGCGTGCGCGAACCCCACTGGCGGAACTGGCGGAGGTCGTCGAGCTCGAGACCGAAGCCGGTGAGGTGGAGCATGGAGTAGAGGAGCATCGACGCGTGCCCGGCCGAGAGCACGAACCGATCGCGATCGGGCCACTCGGGGTCGGCGGCGTCGTAGCGCATGATCCGCGTCCACAGCACGTGCGCCAGCGGCGCGAGCGCCATGGGCGTGCCCGGGTGCCCGGAGTTCGCTCGCTGGACCGCGTCCATCGCCAGCCCACGAATCACGTCGACGGCGCGCTGCTCCAGCTCGTTGCCCACCGGGACCCCTTTCCTCCGCTCCCCGCAGACTAAACCGCTCCCGCGACCGCACCCGGGAGCCCGAGCGCCCGCACGGACCTCGACGCGACGCGCGGGCGCGCCTCAGCCCGCGCCGAACAGCACGACGCTGGCGGTGAACCCGTGCACGAAGCTGCGGTGGCCGACCGGCCCGATCTCGCCCGCGCAGAACATCCCGGCGAGCGGGATCGGGCCGAGCAGCTCGTCGACGACGCCGGTGTCGTGGTCGGCGACCCCGAAGAACCGCGCGCCGCGACCGTTGCACGTGAACAGCAGCGCGCCGTCGGCGCGCCGACCGGCGAGCAGCGCGCGGAGGTCGTCGTCGGCCGACGCGGCGTCGCGCACGTGGAACTGCATCGTCTGACCGATCTCGACGCGCTCACCGATCGCGAGCGCACCGCGGTCGCGATCGGCCCCGAGGACGTTGCGCACGAGGAAGTCGCCGCGTCCGAACTCCATGCGGTGCTCGTCGACCACGACGCCCACGTGGACACCCGCGCGCAAGAGCTCCCGGTCGGCGTCGGACGCGTCGGCGACGACTTCGCGCAACCGATCCAGCGCCGGCTGGCCGCCGAGCTGCGCGACCAACGTGCCGTCGGCCGCCGTGACGGTCAGGGGGGCGCCCACCGGACGGCATCCCTGCGAGACGATCGTGTGCACGATGATCGACGCGTCGAGGGCCACCGCGACCGCGCCGTCGGTCACCACGCGGTCGTCGAGCGCGAGGCGGTTCCCGCCCGGACGGACGGCGGCCGACGCGAGCCCACCCGCGACGATCACGCCGTCGCGGTCGCACCCGCGCAGGAACTCGGCGACGGGGAACGAGTACGGGTCGGCGAGCACGAGCAACGCGCTGCCGGACGGGAGGTCGCTCGGCCAGCCCGTGATCGTGATCTCGTCGCCGTCGTGATCGGCGCCGAGCAGGAAGCCGCGCGCGGCGCCTTCGCCGAGGGTGGCGGCGAACACCGACAACGCCGGTTCCTCCTCGATCTCGCGTGTCCCGCCCGCGATTCCGGCCGCGACCGTGCCGATCAGCGCCTCCGGCTCCAACAGTCGCCGCAGCCCTCGGACGAGATCTTCGAAGGCGCCGTGGTGGTGCACCGACGCGAACACGACGACGAGGTCGGGGCGCTCGCCGCCGAACTGCTCGAGCAGCTCACCCGCGACTTCGCCGAGCGCCTCGACCGGTACGGGGTGACGCGACAGCGCGGCAGCACAGCGCGGCACGACGTTCACCCCATGAGGGTGAGGGGGACGGTCACCGACGACCCGGTCTCGATCAGCCGGCAGCGCGCTTCGACCGTGCACGGTGCCTCGATCTCGAGCTCGCCGCGCACCAGCCGGTACCCGAACTTCCCCGGCTCGACGTCGAACGGTTGCACGTTGCGACCGAGCTCGGTGCCGTCGTCACGCACGAAGACGGTCTCGAGCGTCGCGGTGCCCTTCGAGTCGCTCGGCGAACGCACCAGCACGACGAGGTGAGGCGCGAAGGTGGTGGGGAAGGCGTCGACCTTCTGGGAGAAGAACGCTCCGGTGATGTCGATGCGGGTCGACGGCCCTTCGACCTGCCGGAAGTTGATGTTCTCGACGAAGAGGGCGGCGACGATCTCCATCGCTCGACCTTACCGGGCGCTCGCGCACGCCTCCCGGCGGCGGAAACCTCGCCGGGTCGTGGGGTCTCGAGCGCGAGGATGCACCGATGTCGAGGTCCGAGGGTTCGCTCCCGGTCACCGCGAGCGGGTCGCAGCCCCACGCGTTCACGCCGCTCGACTGGACGCTGCTCGCGACCGCGGCCGTCATCTGGGGTTCGTCGTTCGTGTTCATCGCCGAAGGACTCGAGGCGTTCGGCCCGGGGCTCGTGACGTTCCTGCGCATCGCGTTCGGTGCCGCGGCGTTGAGCGTGGTTCCGGCCGCTCGCGCGCCGGTTCCGCGTGCCCACCGCACGCGGCTGCTCCTGCTCGCGGTCACATGGATGGCGGTGCCGTTCCTGTGCTTCTCGCTCGCCGAGCAGTGGATCGCGTCGTCGCTCGCGGGGATGTTGAACGGCGCGATGCCGATCCTCACGGCGGTCGTCGCCAGCGCGTTGTTGCGACGCCTGCCCGGCCCGCGCCAGGTCGCCGGCGTGGTCATCGGCTGCGCGGGCGTCGTCGCCGTCAGCGTCCCTGCGCTCGACCACGGCGACAGCGGCAGCTGGGCCGGGGTTGGTCTCGTCCTCGTCGCGGTGTCGTGCTACGCGATCGCGGCCAACGTCGCGGTGCCGCTGCAGCAGACGTACGGCGCGTTGCCGGTGCTGTGGCGTACGCAGCTCTTCGCCCTCGGCCTGACCGCGCCGCTCGGCATCGCGGGAGTCGCCGGGTCGTCGTTCGCCTGGAGCAGTGCACTCGCGGTGGTGGCGCTCGGCGTGTTCGGGACCGGGCTCGCGTTCGTGGCCGCGACGACGTTGTTCGGACGTGTCGGCGCGACCCGCGGATCGGTCGCCGTGTTCTTCGTCCCCGTGGTCGCGATCGTGGCAGGTGCCGTGTTCCGCGACGAAGAAGTCGCCCTGTTGTCGATCATCGGCGCGTTGCTCGTCCTCAGCGGCGCGGCCTTGGCGAGTCGAGCCGAGGCGCCCACGCCGGCACCGGTGGACTAGTCGCGATCAGTCTGCGTGCGCTCGCCGGCCGCCGACCCACGTGGCGAGCGGTTCCAGGGTCTCGGCGTCGAGTGCGACCACGTCGGCGCGCGCGCCGACCTCGAGTCGGCCGCGTTCGCGGTCGCCGAGCAGCGAGGCCGGGCGCGCGCTGGCCATCGCGACCGCGACGTCGAGTGGCGCTCCGGTCTCCACCGTGTTGCGGACCGCGTCGGCCATCGTGATGGTGGATCCCGCGAGCGTCCCGTCGGCGAGCCGGGCGGCGTCGCCGGCGTCGCGCAGGGCGACCGGTCCGGCGGCACCGCCGGTCGCAGCGACCGCATCGGAGACGAGTACGCCGTCGGGTCGGGCGCGGACCACGAGGTCGACGACCGCGGGGTGGACGTGCACGAGGTCGGCGATGACCGTCGGGGTGAGGCCGGCGACGGTGAGGGCCGCGCCCGCGAGACCGGGGGCGCGATGGTGCAGCGCGGCCATCCCGTTGAACACGTGCGTGACGACGCGAGCGCCGGCCGCCGCCGCAGCGATCGCGTCGTCGTAAGACGCGGTGCTGTGGCCGAGCGCGACCACGATGCCATGCGCCGCGAGCAGGCGCGTCGCGGCGTAGTGGGGATCGGCCTCGGGTGCGAGGGTGACCATGCGGATCAAATCGCCGTGCCGATCGAGCAGCCCCTCCAACCATTCGAGGTCGACCGCCCGGACGTGCTCGCGCACGTGGGCGCCGGGCGCACCGCCGAGGAACGGACCTTCGAGGTGGAGGCCGAGCACCTGGGCGACCGCGTGCGCGTCGTCGCGTGACGCAAGGTCGCGTGCTGCGCGCGCGATCTCGAGGATCGCGTCGTAGCTGTCGAGCGGTGCGCTGACGAGCGTCGGGAGGCAAGCCGTCGTGCCCCGCCGCGCCAGGAAGCCGAGCGCAGCGAGCCAGTCGTCGACACCGGCGGAGGCGAAGTCGTGGTGCCCGACGCCGTTCACCTGGAGGTCGACGAAACCCGGTACCACCACGACATCGCCGAGGTCCTCGGGTGGAGTCGGAGCCGGTCCCGATCCGATGGCGGCGATCTGCGCGTCTCGGAGCTCGACCCAACCGCGCCCGGTCGGGTGCTCGGGCGCGCCGACGAGCGTGCCGGCGACGACGACCGGCGGTGTCACCTGCGGTCGCGCCACAGGACGAGGCGGAGGCGAACGAGCGCCACGATCGTGCGCGGGACCCGTCGGATGATCGACGTGCGCGCGGGGCGCAGCTCTTCGACGCGGACCGGGATCTCCGCGGTCGCGAGGCCGGCACGCTCGACCCGCAGCACGAGCTCGGTGTCGAACAGGTCGCGTCCGAACCGGCACCGCTCTGCGTAGGGCACGACTGCGGCGCGCCGCATCGCCTTCATGCCGTGCGTGTCGGAGAGCCGCAGGCCGAACACGACCCGGAGGATCGTGGAGAACACCGTGGTCACGAGCCGCCGCGCCCACACGCGCGTGTCGTCGGCGCCCGGCGCGCGCTTGGAGCCGACGACGATCGCCGGACCATCGGGCGGCTCGACCATCGCGGCGGCGCGATCGAGGAAGTCGAGGTCGTAGTAGTCGGCGTCGAAGTTCACGACCACCGTGCCGCGCGCGGCGAGCAATCCGGCGCGCAACGCGGCGCCGTAGTCGGGAGTCGTGATGTGCTCGACGCGGACTTCCGCGTGCGCGACCGCCAGCTCGTCGGCGATGTGGTCGGTGCCGTCGGTCGAGCCGTTCTCGGCGACGACGATCTCGAACTGCGCGCCGCGTTCGCGCAGCCCGGCGGTCAGGTGCTCGATCGTCGCCGCGAGGATCGTGGCCTCGTTGAAGGCGGGGACGACGACGCTCACCCGCGGCGTGGCGTCGGTGGGCGTCACGACAGCCTCGCATCGGTGAACGGGTACTCGGTCGCGCCGGTGACCCGCGTGCTGAAGGTTCCGCAGCGCACGAGGGCGACGGCGCCGTCGGCGTCGAACCCGCCGTCGACGGCCACGTTCCGCTCGACGCCGTCGACCAACACGCGTAGTGCGCCGACGGGATGGTGCGTCCACGCGCGGTAGTGCTCGAGCGCGAGACGGCACAGCGCGTCGATCGCGTTCTCGTCGTCGCGCACCGCGAGATCGATGTCGAGCACGGTCCGGTCGTCGTCGGTGCGCACGATCGCCGGGTGCAGCGTGAAGCGCGGCCCGTAGACGATCCGTTCGTTGCGCCGTGCGTCGGCCCAGGCGAACACGACGCCGAAGACGCGCTGCAGGCACGCGTCGGCGTCGGGCCCGCGCGCGACGCCACGGCCGCGCTCGTCGAGGGTTGCAACCGGGTGCAGGTGCTGCAACAACGCGAGCGCGGCGAGCCCGGCACGCGCTTCGCGCGCCGCGGCGCTCGCCCATGGCGCGAGCTCGGCCGCCCGGGCATCGCCGTCGGCCGGGAAGACGTCGTCGAGGGCGCGCGCGGCGCGGAGCTCTCGGGCCATGTCCGCGATCGTGTCGCGCCAACCGGGTCCTCCGACGTCGGCCGCGAGGGCGTCGACGGCGACCATGAGCGGCAACGTGGCCGGCGGTGCGAGGGGGCTGTCGGCGCACGCGCGCGCGAGTGCTCGCAGGCCGGTGGAGCGATCGCCGCCCACATCGTGGATCGCGCGCTCCCAGGCCTCCCACGGATCGTAGACATCGGGATCGCGGAGGAACTCGCACGCCGTCGCGAGCCCGACGAGTGAGGCGTACGGCTGCACCATCGGGTTGCACAGCACGCCTTCGACGACCTCGGAGAGGCGCGCCTCGCGGCCGGTGTACGGCCCCAGGTGCAGCGCGCGATCCATCATCCCGTCGTTCACCGGGAAGTTGTCCCAGACGATCACCGAACGCCCGCCCGCGGCGGCGCGCCACGTCGCGGCGTCGTCGGCGCGCAGCTCGGGGGAGCAGACCGTCGGTCCCGTCCACATCACGTCGATCTCCATCGGCAGGTGCTGGCCCAGCGTGGAGAGGTAGTCGCCGGCGCGCGTCCCCACGTACTCGGTCGGGCACACGGTGAGCCGGGCGTCGGCGGAGGATCCGCGCAGCTCGTCGAGCAGCCACGTCGCGAGCGCGCCCTGCCGAGGTGCGAGACCGGGGGAGAGCGGGATGTCGTCGAGTGCGAGGACGATCCACGTGATCCCCACGTCGAGCAGCGGCTGCAGCTTGGCGAGCAACGCAGCGCGGTCGGGCGGTGCGTCGTAGTCGATGTCGAGTCCCGGCGAGATCGCGCACGCGGTGGTGATGCCGACGGCCGCGGCGTGCGCGCGCACGTGGGCGAACGTCTCGATCTCGTCGGGGTCGTACGGTTCGCGCCACTGCGCGCGGTGCTTGGGTTCGTCTTTGGGCGCGTACACGTAGGTGTTCATCCCGCGCTCGCCGACGAAGCTCAACACGTCGAGGCGCGCGGCGTGCGACCACGGCGGGCCGTAGAACCCTTCGACGATCCCGCGGACGCGAAACGCTCCCGGCACGTCGGTAGGCTACCGGCGCGTTCGAGGGGGGAGCCGGGATGGACGCAGCGATCGACCCGCTCGCGGCGCACGCGGCGGCCACGCCCGACGCGATCGCGGTCGTCGTCGACGACACCGGCGACGCCCGCGCGCGCGTCGTCACGTTCGCCGAGCTCGATCGGATGGTCAATCGACTCGCGCACGCGCTCCGCGCGCTGGGCGTCGCACGCGGCGACCGCGTGGTGTGGTGCGGACCGAACTCGTGCGAGGTGCTCGCGATCCTCCACGCGGCGCGGAAGCTCGGCGTGATCGCGGTTCCACTGTCGTACCGGTTCTCGGCCGACGAGATGGCCTACGTCATCGAGAACTCCGAAGCCACCGCGGTGCTCGTCGATGGCGAGTACGCCGCGACCGTCGCCTCGGTCGCGGATCGCCTGCACCGGGTGCGGGCGTTCGTCACGTACGACGCGCGGGTCCCCGGCCTCGACGCGGCACCCCCGGAGGGTTTCGACCACTGGGACGCGCTGCTCGCCGAGCAACCCGACGACGAGCCGCCGCCGCTCGGAGCCGAGGTGGGCGGGGCGATGATCTACACATCGGGCACGACGGGGAAGCCGAAGGGAGCGCTGCGCACGACCACCGACCGGGCCCTGGTGTTCGCGATGCTGGCGAAGCTCGACCTGTTGCATCCCGATCCCGTGCATCTCACGACGGGACCGCTCTACCACTCCGGACCGCTCGCGTTCGCGTCGCTCGCGCACACCGTCGGGGCGCCGGTGATCGTGTTGCGCAGGTTCGACGCGTCGGCGTGGATCCGCGTCGTGCGCGAGCACCGCGTCACCAACACGTTCTCCGCGCCCACCCAGCTCAAGCGCATCGTCGGACTGCCCGTCGCCGAGCTGGCGGACGCCGACCTGAGTTCGATGCGGTGCCTGATCGCGAACGCGGCACCGGTGCCGTACGCGTTGAAGGAAGAGGTGATCGCGAAGCTCGGCGACGGGTTCCTCTACGAGGTCTACGGGTCGACCGAGCTCGGCGTGACGACGATCCTCGAGCCGGCCGACCAGCTCCGCAAGCCCGGTTCGTGTGGGCTGCCGTACGGCGGGGTCCGCATCCGGATCATCCGCGACGACGGGTCCGAGGCCGACCCGGGCGAACCGGGCGAGCTGTTCATCGACACGACGCTCGCGATGGACGGCTACCACCGCAGCGACGAGCAGCTCTCGCAGCTCACCGACGGGACCTGGAAATCGGTCGGCGACATCGCGTACGTCGACGACGAGGGCTACGTCCACATCTGCGACCGCAAGAAGGACATGATCATCTCGGCGGGCGTCAACATCTATCCGGCCGAGATCGAAGCGGTGCTGCACAGCCATCCGCTCGTCCTCGACTGCGCGGTGTTCGGGATCCCCGACGACGAGTGGGGCGAGGCGGTGCACGCGATCGTCCAGCCGAAGCCCGGCGCGGCACTCGACCTCGACGAGGTGCGCGCGTTCGTGGAACCGCAGCTCGGTCGCTACAAGCGCCCGCGCACCTACGAGATGCGCGAGGAACTGCCGCGCACCGATGCGGGCAAGCTCCTCAAGCGCGTCCTGCGCGACGAGTTCTGGAGCGGTCGTGGATCGCTCATCTGAACCTCCCGGGTAACGTCGCCCCTCGTGACTCCCTCGGCCCCCGGCCGCGCGACCGATCGTTCGCCCGCCACGTTCACGCTCTCCGAAGCGGAGTCGAAGCTCGTGCTCGCGCGCGCTGGCATCCCCGTGATCCCGGAGCGCACCGCCGCCGACCCGGACGCGGCGGCCGCGGCGGCGACCGAGCTCGGCTTCCCCGTCGTCGTGAAGCTGTGCGGGCGGGCGATCGCTCACAAGACCGAGCGCGGCCTGGTCCGCCTCGGCGTCGGCGACGCGACGGCCGTGCGCGCCGCCGCGCACGAGCTGTTGGGTCGGGCGACCGCGGCCGACGGCTCGGTGGAGGTACTCGTCGCGCCGATGGTGCGCGGCAGCCGCGAGCTGATCGCCGGTCTCGTCGACGACGCGCAGTTCGGCCGCTGCGTGATGCTCGGCGTCGGCGGCGTCCTCGCCGAAGCGGTGCGCGACGTCGCGTTCCGCCTCGCTCCGATCGACGAGGTCGACGCCGACGAGATGCTCGATGACCTCGCGACCCAGGCGTTGCTCGGCCCGTTCCGCGGCGAGCCCGCGATCGACCGCGAGGCGCTGCGCGCGGTCGTCCTCGGCCTCTCGCACCTCGCGGTGTCAGAACCGCGGATCGCCGCGGTCGACGTGAACCCGCTGATCGTCACCGACGGCCGGCCCGTCGCGGTCGACGCGCTCGTCGAGGTCACCGAGGAGCTCACGTGAGCGTGGACCGCGACGCCGGCTTCCGCGCGCTGTTCGAGCCGCGTGGCGTGATCGTCGCGGGCGCGTCGACCCATCCCGGCAAGTTCGGCTTCGTCGCACTCCACAACCTGCTCGCGTCGGGCTACGCGGGCGCGGTCGCTGCGACCAACCGTGAGGGCGCGCCGGTGCTCGGCATCGAGACGCACCCCGATCTCGACGCGGTGCCCGACGGACCCTGGGACCTGGTGTTCGTGTGCACCCCGGCGGCGGCGAACCCCGATCTGCTCCGCGCCTGCGCCCGCCGGGGCGTGCGCGCCGCGTTCATCACGTCGGCCGGATACGGCGAGGCGGGCGACGAGGGTCGCCGCGACGAAGACGAGCTCGTCGCGCTGGCCGACGAGCTCGGGGTCCTGCTCGCAGGACCCAACGGTCAGGGCGTGGTGAGCACGCCGGTGTCGCTGTGCGCGCAGATCGTGGCGCCGTACCCGCCGCCCGGACGCATCGCGGTTGCGAGCCAGTCCGGCAACTTCGTCTCGTCGTTCCTCAACTGGTCGGTCCAGACCGGTGTCGGCATCAGTCGCGCCGTGTCCGCCGGCAACGCCGCCGCGGTCACGATCGGCGACTACCTCGAGTGGTACGCGTCCGACCCCGCGACCGCGGTCAGCCTCTCGTACGTCGAGGGCGTGCGCGACGGGCGGGAGCTGTTCGAACGCTTCCGCTCCGTGAGCGCGCGCAAGCCACTCGTCGTGTTGAAGGGCGGCGCGACTGCGGGCGGCCAGCGGGCGGCGGCGTCGCACACCGGTTCGCTCGCGAGCGACGACCGCATCTTCGACGGCATGGCGCGTCAAGCCGGCGTCACCCGCGCGGCGACGGTCGAAGAGGCGTTCGAGGCCGCGGCCACGTTCGCCACGCAACCGCTCCCGCGCGGCCCGCGCACCGTCGTCGTCACGACCGCCGGCGGCTGGGGCGTGGTCACCGCCGACGCGATCACGCGCTCGGAGCTCGAGCTCGCGGTGCTCCCCGACGACCTGCGCGACGCGATCGACGCGAAGCTGCCGCCCCGCTGGAGTCGCAGCAACCCCGTCGACCTCGCCGGGGGAGAGACCCGCGACACGATCCCCGAGGTGCTCGAGCTCATCGCGACGCATCCCGACGTCGACGCGATCGTCTACCTCGGGCTCGGGATCCAGTCGAACCAGGCGCGCCTGATGCGGTCGGGGCGCTTCTACCCCGAGCACGGTCTCGAACGGATCGTCGACTTCCACGAACGCCAGGACGCGCGCTACGCGGAAGCCGCCGACGAGATCTCGCGCGCGACCGGCAAGCCGATCCTGACCGCGACGGAGCTCGCGGTCGCGGCGCCCGACAACCCCGGCCCGGCCACGGTCCGGGCGACCGGCCGGCTCTGCTACTCGTCGTCGAACCGCGCCGTGACCGCACTCGAGCACCTCTGGCGTCACGCGCGTTACCGGCTGCGGCGCGGGCTCCCGCTCGCGTGACGTGACGGCGTCGTGACGCGGCGCGGGCGATCGTTGCTGCGACTCCTTGCGAGCGTGCTGCTTGTCGTCGGGGTCGGGATCGCCGGGCGGGCCACGCGGGTCTCCGACGG